>NZ_JBEXCV010000044.1:0-58396 GCF_040605455.1 Embleya sp. NPDC005575
GGGTGCGGGTTTGGTTGTTCTGGGGGGGTCCAAGGTTGGGTGCGGTCGGGGGGGGGGCGGGTACGTGGGTGTTGGGGCGTATCTTCCTGGCCACCAGGGGGGGCGGTTTGGGGGGGGGGGGGGGGCCCGATCGACGGGGCGGCGCTCGGCCGAGGCGGGGGCGGGGGCGAGGACGGCGCGATGGGCGCGGCCTCGGGAGTCGGCCCGGCCAGATGCGCCGCGGCCACCTCGCGCCACTTGGCCTCCCACCCGGCGGGGGTCGCGCCGCAGGCCGCGACGATCGCCATCGTGACGCCGAGCGAGGGCAACATCGCGCCGGACAGCGCCGCCGCCAGCACCGTTTCGTCGACGCCCGCGCGCCGGGCCAGTTCGGCCGCCGGGACCTCACCCGCCGCGTCCCGGATCGCTCTCATTGCGGCGGCGAATTCGATCAGCGGATCTGGCTGAGACATGGGTGCTCCCCCGTACCTGTTTCCTGAACCCGTGGTGATTGCGGGTCACATGATGATGGATCGCACGGCTCGAAAGCACCTCGACATCGAAACCGCAAGCAACCCGTAGCCATCACCTGCCAGGCCGAACCACCGTGCCACGAAGCCCGGTTCGGTTGCCCCGAACACATGCGCGAGGGCCCACGCCACGACTCACGCCCGCCCCGACCCCGACAGGTGCCGGGAACTGTACGCCCCAACGCCCGCACGCGGCGGCCATGAGCGCCCGACGGGTGAACACGAAAACGGGCGGACCCGGGCCGGCATGTCGCCGGCCCGGGTCCGCCCGTACCTCGTGTTCACCGCCGCGCGGGCGCGGCCGAGCCGCTCAGCCGGAGAACTCCTCCAGCGCCTTGTTCGCCTCGGCCAGCCACTCCGCGCGGGCCGCGATCGACTCCTCGGCCTCCCGCAGCTTGCGCTCGTTTCCGGCCGCCCGGGCCTTCTCCGCCTGCTGGCTCAGCTTGTCGATCGACGCCTGGATCTGGTCCACCGCGGCCTGCGCCCGCGCCCGAGCCTCCGGGTTCGTCCGCTTCCACAACTCTTCCTCGGCCTCGCGGATCGCCCGCTCGACGCTCTGGAGGCGGGCCTCCATCTTCGGCCGGGCATCGCGCGGGACGTGGCCGATGGCCTCCCAGCGGTCGTTGATCGAGCGCAGTGCCGCCCGCGCCGCCTTGACGTCCGTCACCGGGACGATCGTCTCGGCCTCGACGAGCAGCAGCTCCTTCGCGGCCTGGTTCTCCCGCTGCTCGGAGTCGCGCTCGGCGAACACCTCGCTGCGCGCCGCGAAGAACACGTCCTGCGCGGCCCGGAAGCGCTGCCACAGCTCTTCCTCGACGTCGCGCTGGGCTCGGCCGGCGGCCTTCCAGTCGTTCATCAGGTCGCGGTAGCGCGCCGCGGTGTCGGTCCACTCGGTGGACGTCGACAGCGCCTCGGCCGCCTCGACCAGCTTCTCCTTGACGCGCTTGGCGCTGTCGCGCTGCCCATCCAGCTCCGCGAAGTGCGCCTTGCGGCGCTTGGCGAAGTTGGACCGGGCCTGCGAGAACCGGTGCCACAGCTCGTCGTCGGCCTTGCGGTCCAGCCGCGGCACGGCCTTCCACGCGTCCACCAGCGCGCGCAGCCGTTCGCCGGCCGGGCGCCAGTCCGTGCTCTGGCCCAGTTGCTCGGCCTCGGCGACGATGCGCTCCTTGGCGCCCTGCGCCTCCTCCTGCGCCTTGGCGCGGGTGGCCTTGCGCTCCTCGCGCTTGGAATCCACCACGGTCACCAGCGCGTCCAAACGCTTGACGAGCGATTCCAGATCGCCGACCGCGTTCGCGTCGACGATGCTCGCGCGCAGGCGCTCGATCGCGTGGTGGGCGTCCTTGGGAGCGAGGTCGGTGGTCCGTACCCGCCGCGCGAGCAACTCCACCTCGACGGCGAGCCCCTCGTACTTGCGCCGGAAGTAGGCCAGGGCCTCGTCCGGGGAACCCGCCTGCCACGAACCGACGGAGCGCTCACCGTCCGCCGTCTTGACAAAGACGTTTCCCTGCTCGTCCACGCGGCCCCACGGGTCGCTGCTCACAGCGGCCTCCTTCGATGCTGAATGCGGCGCACTCTACACAGGACCCCGGGGCCCGGGCCGGGCCGTGCCCCGGGAGTCGCCGTGGAACATGCGTCCGGTCGGTTGCTACTTGGCCACGGTCACGCTGTCGAGGACCACGTTCTCGTGCGGCGCACCGTCGCTGCCGCCGTCCTCGGTGCCCGCGGCGGCGATCTTCGCCAGCACGTCCATCCCACCGGTGACCTTGCCGAACGGGGTGTAGTTCGGCGGAAGCTTGCTGTCCCCGGTCACCAGGAAGAACTGGCTGCCGTTGGTGCCCGGCCCCGAGTTCGCCATCGCGACGGTGCCGGCCGGGTAGGACGCCGAACCGTCCGGGCCCGCCGTACCCAAATTCTCGTCGACGAACTTGTAGCCGGGACCGCCGGTGCCCGTTCCGGTCGGGTCACCGCACTGGAGCACGGCCAGACCGCCCGTGGTCAACCGGTGGCACTTGGTGTGGTCGAAGAACTTCTTGCCCGCCAGGAACGCGAACGAGTTCACCGTGTGCGGCGCCTTCGCCGCCTCCAGCGCCACCTTCACCTCACCACACGTGGTCTTGAGGGTCATCGTGTACGCCGCTTTGGTGTCGATCGACATCGCGGGCTCGGTGGGGAACTGCTCCTTCGTCGGCTCACCCGGAGCCGGCGCCGCACACGTCTTCGGCGCGGCGCCGGCGGCCGGCGACTGCGGTGTCGAGGGCTGCGTGGTCGGCTGGTTCGACGCACTCGCGTTCGTCTTCTTGTCGTCGTCATCGCTCGCCGCCACCGCGAGCCACGCCCCACCACCGGCCACCACGACCACCGCCGCGACCGCTGCGATGACCTGGTTGCGCCGGCGCCGACGTGCCTGTGCGGTCCCGCGTCGTTGCTGCTGGCGCTCGAACTTCTCGCGCGCGAGCTGCCGCTGGCGCTGCTGTTTGGTGACCACCGCGTGCTCTCCTGGATTCGAACGGACTCGATGACGGATTCGATGTGGATGGACTCGACCCGGACGCCCGACGGCCGGACGAGGGCCGGGGGAGGGCTCCCGGTGCCGTGACGGGATCCGTGCACCGGTCCCGACCTGCGGTGATCCCACAGGCTCGGAACCGACCGCAGCTCGCGCACAGTCTAGGCACGCACCCCCTGAACCGGTTCGCGATCCGCCCCCGCGCGCCGGTAGTCTCGTACCTGATTCCCACGTCCGCCGCATACTTCCGTGCTTGCCCCGCCGCCGGAAGACCCCGAGACCGAGAGGACGAACGTGATCGTCGCCGGGTTCCCCGCAGGGTCCTTCCAGACCAACTGTTACGTGGTCGCCCCTGCCGCCGGTGAGGAATGCGTCATCGTCGACCCCGGGCAGGACGCGTTCGACGGCGTACAGGACATCATCCGCGAGCACCGGCTGCGCCCGGTGGCCGTCGTGCTGACCCACGGACACATCGATCACATGTTCTCCGTGGTGCCGGTCTGCGCCGAGCACAAGGTGCCCGCGTGGATCCACCCCGACGACCGCGATCTGCTCTCCGATCCGGCCAAGGGCCTCTCGCTCGGTGTGGGGCAACAGCTGTTCGGCGGGATGACCTTCACCGAACCCGAGGACGTGCGCCTGCTCACCGACGGCGCCGTGCTCGACCTCGCCGGCCTTGAGCTGACGGTCCATCATGCGCCCGGCCATACACAGGGGTCGGTGGCCTTCGGCACCCAGGGAAGCGCGGACATCCCGCCCGTCCTGTACTCGGGTGACCTGCTGTTCGCCGGCTCCATCGGACGCACCGACCTGCCCGGCGGCGATCACGCGCAGATGTTGCGCTCGTTGTCCCGGGTGTGTCTGCCCCTGCCGGACGAGACCGTCGTCCTGTCCGGCCACGGCCCCCAGACGACGATCGGCCGCGAGCGCGCGAGCAACCCTTATCTGCAAGAGCTGACGCCGCCCGCGGGACCGCACCGAGGAATGTGACGGATTTTCATACCGTGAGTACCTTCAACGCCCCCAAGGGCACCTTCGACATGCTTCCGCCGTTCTCGGAGACGTTCAACCGGATCCGGATCCAGTTCGGCCTGGAGCTGCGCGACGCGGGTTTCCAGTACATCGAGACCCCCACCTTCGAGGAGACCGGCCTCTTCCTGCGCGGCGTCGGCGAGTCCACCGACATCGTGACCAAGGAGATGTACACCTTCGAGGACCGCGGCGGCCGCTCGCTCACGCTGCGCCCCGAGGGCACCGCAGCCGTGATGCGCTCGGTGCTTCAGCACAACCTGTACGCCGGCCGCCTGCCGGTCAAGCTGTGGTATTTCGGCTCGTATTACCGCTACGAGCGCCCGCAGGCCGGCCGTACCCGCCAGTTCACCCAGGTCGGTGCCGAGGCGATCGGCAGCGACGATCCGCTGGTCGACGTCGAGATGATCGCGCTGGCCGCCGAGGGCTTCATGAAGCTGGGCCTGCGCGACTTCCGGCTGCTGCTCAACTCGCTCGGCTGCCGCGAGTGCCGGCCGGTCTACCGGGCCAAGCTCCAGGAGTTCCTGCGGGCGCTCGACTTGGACGCGGAGACGCACGCGCGGATCGAGATCAACCCGCTGCGCGTGCTCGACGACAAGCGGCCCGAGGTGCAGGCGCTGATCGCGGACGCCCCGCTGATCACCGACCACCTGTGCGAGGCGTGCGCCGAACACCACACGTTCGTGCGCGGCATGCTCGACGAGCTGGAGATCGCCTACGAGGACACCCCCAGGCTGGTCCGGGGTCTCGACTACTACAACCGCACCACGTTCGAATTCGTGCACGACGGGCTCGGCGCGCAGTCGGCGATCGGCGGCGGCGGGCGCTACGACGGCCTGTCCGAGGACCTCGGCGGCCCCGACCTGCCCTCGGTGGGCTGGGCCCTGGGCATCGGCCGCACGATGCTCGCGATGGAGGCCGAGGGCCAGGCCGTGGAGACCCCGGCGGACTGCGACGTCTACGGCGTCGCGATCGGCGACGCGGCCCGGCGCGCGGTCTTCGGCATGATCACCCAGCTGCGGATCGAGGACATCCCCGCCGACATGGCCTTCGGCGGGAAGAAGCTCAAGGGCGCCATGAAGGCCGCGTCGCAATCCGGCGCCCGCTACGCCATCGTCGTCGGCGACCGTGACCTCACCGAGGGCGTCGCCCAGATCAAGGACCTGTCGAACGGGGACCAGACCCCGGTGCCGCTCGACCAGGTCGTCACCGTCTTGAAGGAGAAGCTTCAGTGATCCGCACCCATGACGCCGGTACGCTCCGCGCCGAGCACGCCGGCCACACCGTGACGCTCGCCGGCTGGGTGGCCCGGCGGCGCGACCACGGCGGCGTGGCGTTCGTGGACCTGCGGGACGCGTCGGGCACCGTACAGGTGGTCTTCCGCGACCTGGAGACCGTGCACAACCTGCGCTCCGAGTTCTGCGTCAAGATCACCGGCGACGTGCGGGTACGCCCCGACGGCAACGAGAACACCGAGATCCCCACCGGTGCGATCGAGGTCGTCGTGGACGACTTCGAGATCCTCTCGGAGGCGGCGCCGCTGCCCTTCCCGATCGAGGAGTACACGCCGGGCACGGTCAACGAGGAGGTGCGGCTCAAGCACCGCTACCTCGACCTGCGCCGCGCGCCGATGGCACGCAACCTGCGGCTGCGCTCCAAGGTGACCCGGGTGATCCGCGAGGTGATGGAGGACCACGACTTCCTCGACATCGAGACGCCGTACCTGACCCGGTCCACGCCGGAGGGCGCTCGCGACTTCCTGGTGCCGGTGCGGCTCCAGCCGGGCTCGTGGTACGCGCTGCCGCAGTCGCCGCAGCTGTTCAAACAGCTGCTCATGGTGGCCGGCATGGAGCGCTACTACCAGATCGCGCGCTGCTTCCGGGACGAGGACTTCCGGGCCGACCGGCAGCCCGAGTTCACCCAGTTGGACGTCGAGATGTCCTTCTGCGACGCCGAGGACGTCCTGGCGCTGACCGAGAAACTGATCGCGCGGGTGTGGCGCGAGGTGCACGGCGTGGAGATCCCGCTGCCGCTGCCCCGACTGCCCTACGCCGAGGCGATGGCGCGCTACGGCTCGGACAAGCCGGACACCCGCTTCGGCTGCGAACTGGTCGACCTGACGGCCTACTTCGAGGGCACCTCCTTCCGGGTGTTCCAGGCCGAGTTCACCGGCGCGGTGGTGATGCCCGGCGGCGCCGCGCAGACCCGCAAGGAACTGGACGGCTGGCAGGACTGGGCCAAGGCGCGCGGCGCGCGTGGCCTGGCGTACGTGCTGGTCGACGCGGAAACCGGCGAACTGCGCGGCCCGGTGGCCAAGAACCTGTCCGAGGAGCACCTGGCCGGACTGGTCGAGGCGACCGGCGCGGCCAACGGCGACTGCATCTTCTTCGCGGCGGGTCGGCGCACGGCCTCGCTCGAACTGCTGGGCGCGGCCCGCCTGGAGATCGCCCGCAGGGGATCGCTGATCGACGAGTCGAAGTGGAACTTCCTCTGGGTCGTCGACTTCCCGATGTTCGAGCCGATCGAGGACGCGGCCGGCAACCACCAGGGCTGGCACGCGATTCACCACCCCTTCACGGCGCCGACCGCGGAGTGGCTCGACGGGTTCGACAAGAACCCGGGCGAGGCGCTGTCGAACGCGTACGACATCGTGCTCAACGGGACCGAGATCGGTGGCGGTTCGATCCGTATCCACCGTCGGGACGTGCAGGAGCGGGCGTTCGCGGCGATCGGGATGTCGGAGGAGGAGGCGCAGTCGCAGTTCGGCTTCCTGCTGGACGCGTTCGCGTATGGGCCGCCGCCGCATGGCGGGATCGCGTTGGGGTTGGACCGGTTGGTCGCGTTGCTGGGCGGGGCCGAGAGCATTCGCGATGTGATCGCTTTCCCGAAGACCGCTTCCGGTGGCGACCCGTTGACCGGGGCGCCGTCGCCGATCACGGTGCAGCAGCGGCGGGAGGCCGGGATCGACGCGAAGCCGAAGTCGGGTTCGGGTTCGGGTGAGGGCGGGAAGGCGGACAAGGGCGAGGGTGCGGAGAAGGCGTAACCGCATTCGAGCGTGAGTTGTCGAAGTCGTCGAAGCAGGACGGGCCCCGCAGGTATGGGGACGGTTCGGCGATGACGTCTCGGACGCACTCCGCTTCGCCGGCGGCCCCGCTCGATCGAGCGGGATCAAGGGCGGTCGAGCCATCGGCTCGGCCGCCCTTCGGCGTTGCCGGATTGTCGACTCGGCGGAGTAGCCGAAACGCTTCTGCACAGGCTCGGAGCAGCGGCGCCGAAGCCTGCCTACCTTGGAAGTCGAGCCGGCGCGGGGCCGGTTCGCACGACCTCGGGGAGGCCGACATGGCGGTGGAGCTGACGAAGCGACGGGTGCCGGCGGAGTACGTGACGCGGTCCATCGTGCTGGGGCGCGGCTGGACGCAGGGCGCCATCGTGCGCTTTCTGGCCGAGCCGGACGGGACGCTCGCCAACCTGCGCTACCGCGGATCACCGCCGACCCGGTTGTACGCGATGACGCGGGTGCAGGCGATCGAGAGCACGCGCGAGTGGCAGGAGTGGTTCTTCGGGTCGCGGCGACGGCGGACGGCGGTGGTGGTGGAGCAGGGGAGCGCACCGCCGGGAGGGGTGCCGGGTGGACCGCTCGGCGACGGTGGGACGGGTTCCGGTGGAACCCGCGCCGACGGGTCGGGTGTCGATGGGTCGTATGTCGACGGGTCGGGTGTCGACGATCTGCGCGGTGGCGGAACGGGTAAGGGCCGTGCGGCCGTTGCGATCGGTGCGCATGTCGGAGCCGAGCGAGATGCTGGGGTGGGTCGAGGTCGGGACTCGAAAGGCTCGAAAGGAGAGGTCGTCTAATGAGCCACACCGTGCACATCAATCCGCTGCGCTGGTTCACCGATGGCGAGGGAGGCCTGGAGTTCGTCGAGTCGTTCGGCACGCCGGTGCCGGCCGACCTGCTGGAGGAGGCGCGTGCCGCGTCCTATCCGGGAGTCGGCGACGTGCTGGCGGTGTTGCGTGGCGAAGGGCTGTCCGCGCGTTGCTGGTTCACCCTGTGGGTCGACGGCGCGGAGGTGCCGGATCCGTTGCCGGCGCGGCCGGGCGCGGCCGACGGCGACCACCTGGGCGGGTTCGCGGTCGCGGTCGCGGGGGAGCGCAAGCGGATCGGGGCCGACGAGCCGACGTCCGGGCTGACCTTCCGGGCTCCGGGGGCGGGCGCGGCGGAGCGGGCGGTGGCGGCGCTGGCCGAGGCGTTCGGTCCGCAGGTGATGTGGGCCGGGGATGTCGGCGATGTCGTGGTGGTGCCGCCCGGGCTGACCGCGGCCCAGGTACGGGAGCGGCGGATGGGGTGCGACATGGCCGATTCATGAGGGATCTGCCCCTGTTCGTGGGGGTGCCCGATCTGGGAGCGTAGGCCGGAGAAGCCCCCGTGAGGGGGCGGCCACCCGACCCGCTCGACCGCTGGGAGCCCTCGCCATGCCCTTCTCGCTGTTCGGTCGCAAGAAGTCGAAGCCGGACTCGTCGGCGGCTGCCGCGCCGCCCGCCACCGCACCCTCGGCCACTGTGCGCAGCGGCAGCGGTTCGGCGGTCTCCCTCGACAAGATCGAACGCTCCGCACCCGGGTTGGTCAGCCTCTACAAGGCGGCCGGAGTCAGCTTGGAGAAGAACCGGCTGGCGGGTGTGCGTGCCGCGGTCTACCTGGTGCTCGACCGCTCCGGCAGCATGGCGCCGTTCTACAAGAACGGCAGCGTGCAGGCGCTTGCCGACCGGGTGTTGGCCGCAGCCGCGCACTTCGACGACGACGGCACGGTGCCGGTGATCTTCTTCGACACGAAGGCGTACCAGGCCGAGGAGATCTCGCTGGACAACTACGGTGGCCGGATCGCCGCGTTGCACAAGAAGCTCGGCCACATGGGCACCACGGACTACGTGTCCGCGATGGAAGCGGTGATCGCGCACTATCGGTCGTGTGGCGCGACCGACCCGGCCTTCGTGATCTTCCAGACGGATGGGGCGCCGAACAACGCCAAGGCCGCGGAGAAGGCCATCTGCAAGGCGGCCGGGCTGCCGATCTTCTGGCAGTTCATCGGCTTCGGCCGGGACGAGTTCCGCTTCCTGCACCGACTGGACGACCTGCCCGCCCCCAAGTACCGAGTGGTCGACAACGCGGGCTTCTTCGAGGCCGGCGCGGACCCGAGGCGCATGCCCGACGGCGAGCTGTTCGACAACCTGATGAACGAATTCCCCGAATGGCTCCAGACCGCGAAGGCCGCGGGGGTGCTTCGCTGACCCGGTGTCTTCACCGGTGACCCCGGCGGGGTGACGGCGCTCGTGGGCCGTCGTCGCCGGCCGACCTGCCGGTCGACGCCGAGCACTTCACGGTGATACACGGTCCTGTCGACGACCTCTGGTTGACGCCCGCGCGTCGGCCCGTGGTGTCGGCGCCACCCCGGTTTGTGGTGTCGGCGGCCGGCCTGGCACGGGTGGCCGAGGGTGACGGGGCGGCCGTCGTGGGGTGGCGGCGCCGGTGGTCGTGGGGCGTAGGCGTCGATTTTCGTGGGGCGTTGGTGGTTGCGGGGCGGAGGCCGGCTGTCGCAGTTCGGTGGTCGTGGGGCGGCCGGCATCCGCTCTCGTGGGGCGTCGGCGGTCGTGGGGCGGAGGCATCCGCTCTCGTGGGACGTTGCTGGTCGTGGGGTGCCGGCGTCGGAGGTGGGACGCATCGCCGTCCGGGCGACGCGCTCACGCTCGGTGCGCCGAGCTCCGCATGGCGGCGACCGGTCGTGTCGACGACGGGAGTCGGCCTGTGGCGCTCCGGGGGCGCGTCCCGGGCCGGTCGGGAGTCGACAGCGAGGGTTAGGGTCGGAGGGTGGATTCCGATCTCTTCACCGCTGCCGCCGAGGCCCGGCAGGCCAAAGACCCCTCACTCGCGCCGCTCGCCGTGCGGATGCGGCCGCGCGACCTGGACGAGGTGGTCGGCCAGCGACACCTGTTGGGTGAGGGGTCGCCGCTGCGGCGGTTGGTGTCGTCGGACAGTCGGGTCACTGCGCCGTCCTCGGTGATTCTGTGGGGGCCGCCCGGAACCGGCAAGACCACGCTCGCCTACGTGGTCAGCCACGTCACCAAGCAGCGTTTCGTCGAGTTGTCCGCGATCACGGCGGGCGTCAAGGAAGTGCGCGCGGTGATCGAGGACGCGCGTCGGCAGGCCGGTGCACAGGGCCGCGACACGGTGTTGTTCCTGGACGAGATCCACCGCTTCTCCAAGGCCCAACAGGACTCGCTGCTGCCCGCGGTGGAGAACCGATGGGTGACGCTGATCGCGGCGACCACGGAGAATCCATACTTCTCGATCATCAGCCCCCTGCTCTCCCGCTCGTTGTTGCTGACCCTGGAGTCGCTGACCGACGACGACCTGCGCGAGGTGGTGCACAGGGCGCTCGCCGACGAGCGCGGACTCAACGACACGCTCACCCTCGACCCGGACGCCGAGGAGCACCTGCTGCGCATCGCGGGCGGTGACGCACGACGGATCCTGACCGCGTTGGAGGCGGGTGCGGGATCGGCGGCCGACAAGGGCGAGGCCACGATCACGCTGACCACGCTGGAGAGCGCGGTGGACCGGGCGGCGGTGCGGTACGACCGGGACGGGGACCAGCACTACGACGTGGCGAGCGCGTTGATCAAGTCGATTCGGGGCTCCGATGTGGACGCGGCGCTGCACTACCTGGCGCGGATGATCGATGCGGGGGAGGACCCGCGCTTCATCGCGCGGCGGCTGATGATCTCGGCGAGCGAGGACATCGGGATGGCCGATCCCACCGCGCTGCAGATCGCGGTCGCCGCCGCGCAGGCGGTCGCGCTGATCGGCTTCCCCGAGGCGCGGATCACGCTGTCCCAGGCGACCATCCACCTGGCCCTGGCACCGAAGTCGAACGCGGCCTATCTGGCGATCGACGCCGCACTCGGCGACGTCCGCAAGGGCCTGGCCGGTCCGGTGCCGCCGCATCTGCGCGACGGCCATTACAAGGGTGCCGCCAAACTCGGCCACGCGCAGGGCTACATCTACCCCCACGACGTCCCCGGCGGCGTGGCGGCCCAGCAATACGCCCCCGACGCCATCCACGGTCGCACCTACTACGAACCCACTCGCCACGGCGCCGAAGCCCGCTACGCCGACATCGCCACCTGGACCAGATCCCGCCTCACCAACCCCACCGCCACGGACGAATAACCCCCATCCTGCCCATCGCACCAGAGCCCCACCGAGTCGGCCACCATCGTGCGGGCCACCGAGTACGGCCGGGCGTGGCCGCCGGCGTGTGGGCCCCGGGGACGCCCGGACGTAACCGTCACCGTGTGAGCCACCGCAGCCGCCATCCTCAACCGGCCGGCCGAACCCGTTGCCCGCACGCTCCCGCACCTACACCCACTCCGCGCCGTGCCGGGCGCCCTGCCCGTCACCCCTGCGTTGCCCCGTCCGCGCCCTGGGTCGGCTGATTCCTCGCCCTCGGGGTGGGCGCCGCGGCCCGCGCCGACGTGCTCACCGCGATCGGCACCGAGTGAGCGGGGTCGGCGCGTCCGGCCGCGCGCGGTGTACACCGCCCGGGGTCAGTTCACCATCGCGCGAAGCCCGTCCGGGTCCGGCGCCGTCATCGCCTGGGCGATCCCGGGGTCCGGCGTTCCGGTGACGGAGCCCACCACGGTGCGGCGGATCAATTCGGTCCAGGCCGGGGCCCGACGCACCATCGCGTGGCCGTCCGGGAGTTCGAAGCGGCAGACCCGTTCGGAGACCTCCCGGGCGGCCAGCGCGTAGCGGTGCGAGGACTTCGGGCTGGTGGTGTGGTCGGCCGTGCCGTGCACGATCACCACATCCCGGCCGGCGAGGTGTGCGTACGGCTCGTCGTCCTCGATCCACGGCGCGAGGGCGCAGACCGTGCGCACACTCTCGTGCTCGGCCACGCGCAACGCGGTACGGCCGCCCATCGAGTGGCCGACCAGGGTGACCTCGGCGTGCGGGTAGCGGGTGCGAATGCCGTCGAGCGCCCACCACGCGTCCTGGACCGGATCGCGATCGGGCTCGTTCCAACCGCGCACCCGGTAGCGCAGCAGCCAGGTTGCGGCGCCCTCCGCGCGGGTCGCCCGATGGATGCCCCGGGCGATCGGCACCATCCGGCGGTAGGCCAGATTGCGGGTCGACGCGGCTTGCCGACTGCGCGCGCGACCGCCGGGCAGGACCAAGACGACCGCGCGAACGTCCGTCCCGTTCGCCGGCGACCACGTACGCAGCGCGGCGAGCGGCCCGGTGGATGCGTGCGCGTCCGGCATGCGGAGCCTCCATGCTTCATTGCCCGTCCGGCGACCCGGACCCCGTCATCGACCCGAGGCGGCGAATCCGACCACCGACCCCAAACCCCGAACGCCCCCGCCTCCCACGTCGTTCCCACCGCCCCACGCAAACCCCGGTCCACCCCGGCCCCGAGGCCGAGCCCGGCGCCGAGGTGGCACGGCCCGCCGGGTGGTCGATGGGCGGAGCGCGGACCCGGTGCGTGGTGCGGCCCGCGGTACGGGCCGGCGGCGGGGTCGAGGCGGAGATCGCGTCGCCATCCCCGGCGCGGCCACCCCCGCCGACCCGACCGCCCCGCAGGCGGGCCCCTTCGCCGATCGCGAATGCACCCTGCGCCGCCTCCGCCCCTGACGGCGCGAGCGCGGCCGTCCGTCGCGGTGGCGGGCGCATGGCTGGGGCCGTGGCATGTTGCCCGCGCGCCGTTGCTCGTCCGCTACGCGACCGGACCGGGCGGGTCGGCTCACGCTCGGGTGGGGGTGCGGCCGAGGGCGCTTCGGCCGGTGGAAAGGGTCGGGTTGTTGTTGTTCGCGACGTGGGTCGACTGCCTCCGGCATCGGGCGAAGCCCGGCGCGGGGTGTGGGTGGCACGTTGGCGAACGCAGTCCCACCGCCTCCGGTTCCGGGTGTCGGTCAGAAGCCTCGGGTGCGTTTGGAGGCCGGGCGCATTTCACGGCCGGTGCGGGGCGGCGGGGACGGGAGCACGAAGCGGGCCGCCTCGGAGCCGACGTTGACGCCCGCCGCGAGGGCCAGGGCCAGGGACGCCGCGTTGACGAGGCTGCGCCAGCCGGTGTCGGTGTGGCCGAGGGCCAGCCCCAGCATGCCCTGATACATCGCGCTGCCCGGGAGCATCGGGCCGATCGCCGGGATCACGTACGGCAGCGCCGACGTCCCGTGCCACCGGGCGAGCAACTGTCCGAGCAGCCCGAGCAGTCCCGTGGCGACGGCGGTCGCGAGCACCGGTGCGGCGCCCGCCTCGCGCAGTACCTGGAACACCGCCCAGCCGACCGCGCCGCCCGCCGCCGCGACCGGCAGCAGCACCCGTCGCACCTGGACCAGGACCGCGAACGTCATCGATACCGCGCCCGCCGCGAGGAGTTGCACCACGCGGGGGTTGGCGTTGAGGTTGAACGTGCCCTCGACGTTGAACTTCACGCCCACCTGATCGCCGATGTAGATCACGATCGAGATGCCGACGATGATGCCGACGATCAGGTAGAAGACTTCCAGCAACCGGGCCGCGGCGGTGATGTAGAAGCCGGTCAGCCCGTCCTGGACGGCGGCGACCAGGGCCCGCCCGGGCAGCAGCGCGAACAGCCCGCCGGTGACCACGGCGTACGGATTGATCCCGACGCCGACCTTGATCATCGTTACCGTGATCGCGGCTGCCGGCATCGAGGCGAGCACGAACTGGTAGAACTCCGGGACGCCTCGGTCGGAGAGCAACTGCGCCAGCCGCTCGCCGATCAGCGCCGCCACGCAGGCCGCGATGGCCACGATCACCCCGCCGCCGACCATGACGCTGGCGAAGGCCGCGATCAGGCCGGCCGACAGCAGCAACAGGTTGCGCGGGTAAGGGTGTCGGTTGCGGCGGATGTCGGCGAGCCGGTGGTACGCCTCCTCCAGGGTCAGATCGGCGCCGGTGATGTCCGAGACCAACTGGTGCGCCTCGTCGAGCCGGGTGTAGTCCACCGCGCGGCGGCGGACCACCCGTTCGCCGGTGACCGGCGGTTCGACCAGAGACGGCTGGTAGGACAGCGTGATCGCGACGAAGGTCACGTTGGGCTGGCAGCGTTCCAGGCCGTACGCGTCGGTGATGCCGAGCATCGCCGCCTCGACGTCCTCGCCGCCCTCGCCGCTGGCGAGCAGCAATTCGCCGGTACGCAGCGCCAGGTCGAGCACGCGCGGGACGGAGGGGCCGGCCTCCGGCTTCTCCGGGGCGGGCGCGATCGGGATGCTCGCGGTGTGTCCGCTGAATCGCAGCTGGGTGCGCAGCCGGTCCTGCCACGGGCTGGCCCCGGATCGGGGCGCCGGCCGCGGTTCCGGCTCCCAGGGTGCGCGGGGACTCGGATGGTCGCGGCCGTCTTCCGCCGGCTCCTCCGGCCTGTGCCGCGAATGTTGCTCCGACACCCCGTGTGGTCCCTTCCGCCGTCCGCGATGTAGTCGTCCCGCGCCGACGGTCTCGTGCCCGGTCCGCCGTGGCGATCCGCCCGGGTGGATCGCCACCCGGTGCCGCGACCGGAAACGTTAGCCGGTCCCGGGCACCCGACATGCTGCACCACGACGCGGCCGGGCACGCGGCCACCACGACCGCGCCCGCCCGATCCCGGACCGGGGGGAGACTGCCCGTGCCAGGGTTCATCATGCGACCCGCATCATGCGGCACAGGGGGCCACCCGGGAGTCGTCCGGACGGGACCGGCCCGACATCACGCCTGTCCGTGCACCCCGTGCAGCAGCCGGCGCAGCGCCTCGCCCAGTTGCATCGGACCCGAGACCGGCGTCTCGAACTCGAACCGGACGTCACACGTACGCTCGCGCCCACCGGTGCGCAGCCGGATGCCGTGTCGGTCCAGCGACACCGGTGCGACCCGCTCGTCGCAGGCCGGCGCGCCCGCCGAACTCGCCAGTCGGCACAGGTCGTTGCCGTGCGCGGCGGCGAGGTGCTGGAGCAGTTCGGCCTCGTGCTCGGCCAGCGGGTCGGGCTCGGCGTCGGCGTACTCCTCCGGCTCGACGTGCCCGGTGCCCCACAGGTCGTCGACCAGCACTTCGCCGACCTCCAGGCGCACGATGGTGCCCGCCCGCGGCGATGCGGTGGGGTCGGGCATCAGCTCGGCCAACCGGGCGGCGGCTTTGTCGGCGTCGGTGCCGGTGGGGATGGTCAGCCAGCCCGCGATCCAGCAGTGCGCCCGGACCCGGTGCGGTACGGCAACCGGTGCGACGTCCACCAGGTGCAGCACGGCGGCCACGTCCTCGCGCGAGGTCACCACGACCGCGGCCGTCTCACCCGGGACCAGCAGCAGCAGCGAGCCGTCCGGCTCGACCGCCCGGGCGGCCGGGACCACCTGCTCCTCCCGGTCGCCGGGCATCTCCAGGGTGGCCGAGCCGGCGAAGGCGGCCAGGGTCCGGGCGCGCTCGGCGGTCTGCGGTCGTCGGGAAGAGATATCGGTACGCCCGGCGTTGGCCTCGGTGGGAACAGACATGGCGTCCTCCAGGTGCGGCGCTCGTTGGCGACCCCTGTGTGGGCTACCGAACGCTTCGTCGTTAAGGTTAGGCTTACCTAAGTGCACCGATCTTGGCAAGGCGACCCGCGTCACGGCGGCCCCGGCGCAGGCGACCCTCGAAGGGCCGCCTGCGCGACCGGGGCGACCCGTGCGACGGCGACCCGCGCACAGGCGGCCCACCAGGACGACCCACACCGAAACATCCCCGCACGGAGGACCCGACCTTGACGAACCAGACGCGCCCCAAAATCCGCCGCAGCCGTGCGCTCGGTGTGGCGCTCACGCCCAAGGCCGCCAAGTACCTGGAGAACCGGCCCTACCCGCCGGGCGAGCACGGTCGTGGTCGCAAGCAGTCCTCGGACTACAAGACCCGGCTGATGGAGAAGCAGCGCCTGCGCTTCCAGTACGACATCTCCGAGGTCCAGATGCGGGCCGCGTTCGACCGTGCCAACAAGCACGCCGGCAAGACCGGTGACGAGCTGGTGGTCGACCTGGAGCGCCGGCTCGACGCGTTCGTGCTTCGCGCGGGCTTCGCGCGTACCGTCTACCAGGCGCGCCAGATGGTCACCCACGGCCACATCGAGGTCAACGGCGGGAAGGTGGACAAGCCGTCCTACCGGCTCAGGCCCGAGGACATCGTCGGAGTGCGCGAGCGCAGCCGAACCAAGCCGCTGTTCCAGGTGGTCCAGGCCGGCGGGTTCGCCGCCGCCGAGACCCCGCGCTACATCGAGGCCCGTCTGGACAAGCTGATGGCTCGCCTGGACCGGCTCCCGCAGCGCCGCGAGGTTCCGGTGATCTGCGACGAGCAGTTGGTCGTCGAGTACTACTCGCGCTGATCCGCGAGCGCGCCCGGCGCCGCACCGCGCCGACCGCCGCCGTTCGTCGAGTCGCCGCACACCGCCGATCCGGTACCGACGCGCCGGCGATCGCGAAGCGATACCAAGTCAAGACACGCGCCACACCCACCGCGCGGGTTTCCTCGGACGAGGAGACCCGCGCGGTCGCGGTAGGGTCGGGTTTTCCGAGGCGGGCCACGCATGTCTGCCGCCTCGACTGATCCCACTCATCAAGGAGCGCATGACGGTGTCGGGTGGCGAAGTCGCGCTGATGATCATCGCGGTGTTCTGGGCGATCCTGGTCGCCTTTCTCGCAGTGGCGCTGGTCAAGCTGGCGAAGGTGCTCAAGGAGGCCACGACCCTGGTCGCGGGAGTGGCGGACCGAGCCGTCCCGCTGCTGGACGAGGTGACCGAGACGGTCCGGGCGACCAACGCCCAGATGGGCCGGGTCGACCAGATCGCGGGCAACGTGCAGACCATGACCACGAACGCCACCGCGCTTTCCTCCACGGTCGCCGCGACCCTGGGCGGCCCGCTCGTGAAGACCGCCGCCTTCAGCTACGGTGTCCGCCGCGCGCTGTCCGCGCAGCAGCGTGCCGAGCTGAGCCGCCGGGTGCGGGTCGCGGCCAAGGCGCAGAAAGTCGCACGGCAGCGCAGCATGCGCGGGAGAGGCTGAGTCGAATGGCGAGGCTGTTCTGGATCGCGGTCGGCGCCGGCGCCGGCGTCTGGGCCGCGCGCAAGGTCAAGGACAAGGCGTACAAGTACACGCCCGAGGGCGTCGCCGACAATGTCACCGGCATCGGCGAGGCGATCAAGTACTTCGCGGACGAGATCCGCGCGGGCATGGCCGAACGCGAGCAGGAGCTGTACCGCGCCATCGGCGCGGACGTGGCCGCCGCGTCGCTGCCGCCCGCCCCGGTGCGGCGCGTGCTGCCCGGCACCCGCGAACCGCACGACGACTGGCACGACGGGCGTGATCTCTACGACCCGCGTGAGCTGTACGAAGGCAAAGCAAGGTACGACCGAAGGGACGGCAGCTGATGGAATCGGCAGAGATCCGGAAGCGCTGGCTGCGCTTTTTCGAAGAGCGCGGACACACCGTCGTCCCCTCGGCTTCGCTGGTCGCGGACGACCCCACGCTGCTCCTGGTGAACGCCGGCATGGTGCCGTTCAAGCCGTACTTCCTCGGTGAGGTCAAGCCGAGCTTCAAGCGCGCCACCAGCGTGCAGAAGTGCGTGCGCACCTTGGACATCGAAGAGGTCGGCAAGACCACCCGGCACGGGTCGTTCTTCCAGATGTGCGGCAACTTCTCCTTCGGCGACTACTTCAAGGAAGGCGCGATCGCCCTCGCCTGGGAGTTGCTCACCAACTCGATCGAGGACGGCGGCTACGGGCTGGACCCGGAGAAGTTGTGGATCACCGTCTACCTCGACGACGACGAGGCCGAGCGCATCTGGCGGGACGTGATCGGCGTGCCCTCCGAGCGCATCCAGCGCCTGGGCAAGTCGGAGAACTTCTGGTCGATGGGCGTACCGGGTCCCTGCGGCCCGTGCTCGGAGATCAACTACGACCGCGGCCCCGCCTACGGCGAGGAGGGCGGCCCGGCGGTCAACGGCGAGCGCTACCTGGAGATCTGGAACCTGGTCTTCATGCAGTACGAGCGCGGCGCCGGGACCGGCAAGGACGACTACCCGATCCTGGGCGAGTTGCCCGCGAAGAACATCGACACCGGGCTGGGCCTGGAGCGCCTCGCTTGCATCCTGCAGGGTGTCGACAACCTGTACGAGATCGACACGTCGCGGATGATCCTGGACCGCGCCGCCGACCTCGCGGGCAAGATCTACGGTCAGGACCACAAGAACGACGTGTCCTTGCGCGTGGTGGCCGACCACGTGCGCACCGCCGTGATGCTCATCGGCGACGGCGTGGTGCCGGGCAACGAGGGCCGCGGCTACGTGCTGCGTCGGATGATGCGCCGGGCGATCCGCAACATGCGCCTGCTCGGAGCCGAGGGCTCGACGCTGCACGACCTGGTCGAGACCACGATCAAGGCGATGGGTCCGCAGTACCCGAACCTGATCGAGGAGGCCGAGCGGATCGACGCGGTCTCGGTGGCCGAGGAGAAGCGCTTCCTGGCCCGACTCCAGGAGGGCACCGCGCTGCTGGACGAGTCGATCGTCAAGGCGAAGAGCTCCGGCACCGCGGTACTCCCGGGCGAGGTCGCGTTCCTGCTGCACGACACCGAGGGCTTCCCGATCGACCTGACCCTGGAGATCGCCGCCGAACAGGGCCTGGCGGTCGACGAGGACGGCTTCCGCCGGCTGATGAACGAGCAGCGGCAGCGGGCCAAGAAGGACGCCCAGGCCCGCAAGCAGGGGCTCGCCGACCTCTCCGTCTACCGCGAGGTCGCGGACGCGGCCGGCGGCACGGTATTCACCGGCTACCTGAACACCTCCAACGAGGTGACCGTGGTCGGCCTGCTCGTGGACGGTGTGCCCGCGCCCGCCGCGCACGAGGGCGACGAGGTCGAGGTCGTGCTCGACCACACCCCCTTCTATGCCGAGGGCGGCGGCCAGCTCGCCGACACCGGCCGGATCCGGCTGGACACCGGCGCCGTGGTCGAGGTCCGCGACGTGCAGACCCCGGTGGCCGGCGTCACCGTGCACCGGGGCCGGGTCCAGGTCGGCGAAGTACTGGTCGGCGCCCAGGCGTCGGCCCAGATCGACACCAACCGGCGGAACGCCATCGCCCGCGCGCACAGCGCGACGCACCTGACCCACCAGGCGCTGCGCGACGCGCTCGGCCCGACCGCGGCGCAGGCCGGCTCGGAGAACGCGCCCGGCCGCTTCCGGTTCGACTTCGGCGCACCCGGCGCGGTGCCGGGCAGCGTGCTCACCGACGTCGAGCAGAAGATCAACGAGGTGCTCGCGCGCGACTTGGACGTCACCGCCGAGGTGATGTCGATGGACGAGGCGAAGAAGCAGGGCGCCGTGATGATGTTCGGCGAGAAGTACGGCGACCAGGTCCGCGTGGTCACCATGGGGGACTACTCCAAGGAACTGTGCGGCGGCACGCACGTGCACAACACCGCCCAACTGGGCCTGGTGAAGCTGCTCGGCGAGTCCTCCATCGGCGCCGGCGTGCGCCGGGTCGAGGCGCTGGTGGGCACCGACGCGTACAACTTCCTGGCGCGCGAGCACACCATCGTCAACCAGCTCACCGACGTGGTGAAGGGCCGTCCGGAGGACCTGCCCGAGCGGGTCGCCTCGATCATGGCCAAGCTGCGCGACGCGGAGAAGGAGATCGCGGCGCTGCGCGGCGCCCAGGTGCTCCAGGCCGCCGCGGGTCTGGTCGAGGGCGCGCAGGACGTGCACGGCGTCGCGCTGGCGACCGCGCAACTCCCGGACGGCACCACGCCGGACGACCTGCGCAAGCTCGCGCTGGACGTGCGCGGCCGGCTCGCCGCGCGCCCGGCCGCCGTCGCGGTCGTGTCGATCGTGAACGGCAAGCCGATGGTCGTGGTGGCCGCCAACGAGGCCGCGCGTGAGCGCGGCGTCAAGGCCGGCGAGCTGGTCCGCGTGGCCGCGCAGACCCTCGGCGGCGGCGGTGGCGGCAAGGACGACGTGGCCCAGGGCGGCGGCTCGAACCCGGCCAAGGTGGCCGACGCGCTGGCCGCGGTCACCCGGACAGTCGCCGAACGCGCCTCCTGAGTCGTCCCCTACCCTCGTTCCCCCGGTGTGTGTGGAAGTCTGGAAGCGGACTCCCGTACCACCGGGGGACTTGTATGACGGGGCGTCGTGCCCGAATAGTTCAGTGACGCAGAGCCTGTGACGGAGAGCCGACCTTGAGACGCGGAGTACGAATTGCGGTCGACGTGGGAGACGTTCGGATCGGCGTCGCGGCCAGCGACCCGCACGGCCTGATCGCCACCCCGGTGGAGACCGTGCCCGCGGGCAAGCGTGACGTGACCCGAGTCCTGGAGATCGTCGCCGAGTACGAGGCGATCGAGGTCGTGGTCGGGCTGCCGCGCTCGCTCTCCGGCAAGGAGGGCGCCGCGGCGGCGAAGGCCCGGCTGTTCGCCGGCCGACTGGTCGCCGCGCTCGACCCGGAGATCGGGGTGCGCCTGGTCGACGAGCGGTTGACCACCGTCACCGCGACCCGCGGGCTGCAGGCGTCCGGTGTCAAGGCGAAGAAGGCCCGCGGTGTCGTCGATCAGGCGGCCGCGATCGTGATCCTGCAAAACGCGCTCGACACCGAGCGCGGTTCCGGACGTCCGCCGGGCCTGGCGGCCTCTCCCGCCCCGGCCGGGTCCGTCTCCGACTCTGAAAGGCCCACGGCATGAGCGATCTCGGACTGCGCATGGAGTCGGAGCCGCGCAGCCGGCGACGGGGCAAGGACGACAACTCGCGGGGCGGCCGGCGCGGCCGGGGCCGCAAGAAGAAGAACCGCAGTGGTTGTGCGGTCTCGCTCGCGCTCGTGATCGTCCTCGCCATCGTCGGCGGCGGTGGCTATTGGGCCTACGGCTTCCTGAAGGACCGTTTCGGCCCGCCGCCGGACTACAGCGGCAACGGCTCGGGTTCGCTCGTGGTCGAGATCAAGCAGGGTTGGGCCACCCCACAGATGGCCAACGAGCTCAAGCGGGCCGGGGTCACCAAGAGCGTGGAGGCGTTCACCAAGGTCGCCCGCGAGGACAAGGACCAGCGCGCGTCCAAGATCCAGCCCGGCGCGTACACGATGGCCAAGCACATGTCCGCCAAGGCCGCCTTCGAGATCCTGGTCAACCCGAAGAACAAGCAGGACTTCATCCTCAGGCCCGGCCTCCGAGCCGCGCAGGTCTTCGAGGGGCTGGCCAAGACGCTCAAGGTGCCGAAGGAGAAGGTCGAGGCCGCGGCCAAGGACCCCTCGCTCGGGCTGCCCGACTACGCCAAGGGCAACATCGAGGGCTTCCTGTTCCCGGCGTCCTACGTCGCGGCCCCCGGCATGGACCCGCTCGTGGTGCTCAAGGACATGGTCGCCAAGGCGGTCAAGGAGTACGACAAGGACGGCCTGCCGGCGAAGGCCCAGCAACTGGGCAAGTCGCCCTACGACCTGATCATCATCGCGAGCCTGGTCGAGGCCGAGGGCAAGACCACCGACGACAAGGGCAAGGTCGCCCAGGTCATCTACAACCGGCTCGGCAAGAACATGTCGCTGGGTCTGGACTCGACGGTCAACTACTACCTCGGCAAGAGCAACATCCAGCTCACCAACAAGGAACTCACCGACGCGAGCAACCCGTACAACACGCGCGTCAAGAAGGGCCTGCCGCCCGGGCCGATCGGCAACCCGAGCAAGGCCGCGATCGAGGCGGCGGTCTCGCCGCCCGCGGGCAAGTACCTGTACTTCGTGACCGTCGACCCGCTGGTGGGCACCACCAAGTTCACCGACAACGACTCCGAGTTCCAGGAGTTCAAGAGCGAACTGTCCAAGTGGATCAAGGATCACCCCAACCCGTGACGACCCCGATCCCGACCCCCCGCCGGGCCGCCGTGCTCGGCTCGCCGATCCGGCACTCGTTGTCGCCGGTCCTGCACCGGGCCGCGTACGCCGAACTGGGCCTGACCCACTGGTCCTACGACGCGTTCGAGATCGACGAGGCGGCCCTGCCGGGCTTCGTCGCCGAACTCGACGCGACCTGGGCCGGGCTGTCGCTGACCATGCCGCTCAAGCGGGCGATCCGGCCGCTGCTCGACGAGATCGGGCAGGTCGCGCGCGACGTGGACGCGGTGAACACCGTGGTGTGCACCGCCGACGGCCGGCGCCTCGGTGAGAACACCGACGTGCCGGGCCTGGTCGCGGCACTGCGCGAACGCGGTGTGGACCGAGTCGAGTCGGCGGCCGTGCTCGGCGCGGGCGCCACCGCGACCTCGGCCCTGGCGGCGCTGCGCGAGATCACCGACGGGCCGGTACGGGTGTACGTGCGCGGCGAGGAGCGGGCCCGCGAGATGCGGGCCGCGGGTGAGCGGCTCGGCGTCGCGGTGCGGGTGCGGCCGTGGACCGAGACGGCCGAGGCGCTGCGGGCGCCGCTGGTGGTGGCGACCACGCCCAAGGGCGCCGTCGACCACCTCGCGATCGAGGTGCCCGCCGGGGCAGGCGTGCTCTTCGACGTCGTGTACGACCCGTGGCCCACCGCGCTCGCGGGTGCGTGGGGCCACGCGGGCGGCACGGTGGTGGGCGGGCTGGATCTGCTCGTGCACCAGGCCGTGCTCCAGGTCGAGTTGATGACCGGCCGGCCGGGTCCGTTGGCCGCGATGCGCGCGGCGGGCGAGGCGGCGCTGGCGGGGCGCGGTTGAGCGCGCGGCGCTGGTCGGGTGCCAGCGGCTGGGCGGCAGCGGTCGAGCGGCAGTGTTTGGGCGGCCTCGGTCGGGTGCCAGAGGTCGGGCGGCAGTAACCGGGTGCCGGTGATCAGACGCCGGTGATCGGGCGGGGTGGGGCCGGGCGGGCTGTTCGGGTGCCCCGGCGGTCCGGCCCGTGCTCCGCCCGATCGGCGCAGCGAGGCCGGCATACCGGCGTGTCCCCGGTCGAATGCGTCGTCCCCAGGCTGCCGGACCATTCCGATCATCGGCTCGCCGCTGGGGACGACGGAACGTGACCGGGAGTCGATTCTGCGTATCGTCACGGGCGTGTTCCTCGGACTCACTCTCGCCTGTGCGCTGCTCGGCTTCGTCGCCGGGCTCGGTTTGCCCCGTCCCATCCATCTCCTGCTCGCCCAGGGCGCCGGCCCGGGGCCGCGCTCCCCGGTCGTCGAACCGGTGGCGGCCGCCACCGGGCGGTTCGCCCCACTGCCGCTCGCCGCGCTGACCGGCCTGGTGTGCGCGCTGCTGGCCTGGCGGCTCGGTCCGGGCCTGGACCTGCTCGCGTTCCTGGTGCTCGCGGTCGCCGGCGTCACCTTGGCCATCGTGGATGTGCGCACGCTGCGGCTGCCCGACCCGGTGCTGCTGGTGACGCTGGCCACCGGGCTGACTCTGCTGGGCATGGAGTCGCTCGCGCTGGGCGACTTCACCGCCTACCGACGAGCCCTGCTCGGCGGTGTCACCCTGGCCGGCTATCACCTGTGCCTGGCCGCGCTTTCCCGCGGCTGCCTGGGCATGGGCGACGTCAAGCTCGCCGGCGTGCTCGGCATGCATCTGACCTGGCTCGGCTGGGGTGTGCTCGTCACCGGTGTGTTCCTGGCGTTCCTGCTGGCGGGGCTCACCGCCGGGGTATTGATCTCGGTGGGCCGCGTGCGCCGGGACAGCCGGCTGCCTTTCGGGCCGTGGCTGCTGCTCGGTGCGCTCGGCGGGGTGTTGTGCGGCGCCGAGTTGTCCCGATTGCATCTCGCTTGGTGAGACGACGTCTGCTCGCGCGACGACTGTCCGACACCTGGACGCGGCGATGAGGGGCCGCCCCGGCATGAAAGGATTCGGGCGGACATCCGCCGGGCGCATCCGGGAGGGCCCCGCGCCGTTCCCCGGACGTGCTCTGTGGCAAGCGCAAGAAGGAGCACTCGTGGGCAACCTACGCTGGCTGACCGCCGGGGAGTCGCACGGCCCCGCACTCGTGGCCACCCTCGAAGGGCTGCCCGCCGGCGTGCCCATCACGACCGACCTGGTCGCGGACGCGCTCGCACGCCGCCGGCTGGGCTACGGGCGCGGCGCGCGGATGAAGTTCGAGCGCGACGAGGTCACCTTCCTCGGCGGCGTCCGGCACGGTCGTACCCAGGGCGGCCCGGTGGCGATCATGGTCGGCAACACCGAGTGGCCCAAGTGGGAGACGGTCATGTCGGCCGACCCGGTCGACCCCGACGTGCTCGCCGCGCAGGCCCGCAACGCCGCGCTGACCCGGCCCCGCCCCGGCCACGCCGACCTGGCCGGCATGCAGAAGTACGGCTTCGACGAGGCGCGGCCGATCCTGGAGCGGGCCAGCGCCCGGGAGACCGCCGCCCGGGTCGCGCTCGGCGCGGTCGCCAAGTCGTTCCTGGAGCAGGTGGCCGGTGTCCGGATCGTCAGCCACGTGGTCGAGTTCGGTGCGGCCAAGGCGCCCGCCGGCGTGCTGCCCGGCCCCGACGACACCGAGCGCCTGGACGCCGACCCGGTCCGCTGCTTCGACCCGGACGCCTCGGCCGCGATGGTCGCCGAAGTGGACGACGCCCAGAAAGCCGGCGACACCCTCGGCGGCGTGGTCGAGGTGCTCGCCTACGGGCTGCCGCCGGGCCTGGGCAGTCACGTGCACTGGGACCGCCGGCTCGACTCGCGGCTCGCGGGTGCGCTGATGGGCATCCAGGCGATCAAGGGCGTCGAGCTCGGTGACGGCTTCGAGCTGGCCCGGGTGCGCGGCTCGAAGGCGCACGACGAGATCGTCAACACCCCCGACGGTGCCAAGCGCACCTCGCACCGCTCCGGCGGCGTCGAGGGCGGCATGTCCACCGGCGAGGTGCTGCGCGTGCGTGCGGCGATGAAGCCGATCGCCACAGTGCCCCGCGCGCTGGCCACGTTCGACGTGCGCACCGGCGAGCCCGCGCAGGCGCACCACCAGCGCTCCGACGTCGCGGCCGTGCCGGCCTCCGGCATCGTGGCCGAGGCGATGGTCGCGCTCGTACTGGCCGACCTGGTCACCGAGAAGTTCGGCGGCGACTCGGTCGCCGAAACGGCCCGCAACGTGCGCGGCTACCTGGACGCGCTGGAGATTCGGTAGCGCCATGGCGGACATCGGGGACGCAGCAGACATCGAGACGGCGCACATCGAGGACGGGGGCGGCCGCCCGCTCGTGGTCCTGGTCGGGCCGCCCGGCGCGGGCAAGACGACGGTGGGCCTGGTGCTCGCCCGGACGCACGGGGTCGGCTTCCGCGACACCGACACCGACGTCCAGGAGCGCGCCGGCAAGTCGATTCCGGACATCTTCGTCGACGAGGGCGAGGCGCGCTTTCGCGAGCTCGAACACCAGGCGGTCGCCGAGGCGCTCGCCGGCCACGCCGGAGTGCTCGCGCTCGGCGGCGGCGCGATCCTGGACGACGCCACCCGCGTGCTACTGAAGGGGCATCGGGTGGTCTTCCTGGAGGTCGACCTCGCGGACGCGGTCAAGCGGGTGGGTCTGGACGCGCCGCGCCCGCTCCTGATGGGCAATCCCAGGGCTCGCTGGCGCGAGCTGATGGAGCAGCGCCGACCGCTGTACACCGAGGTCGCCGCCGTCACGGTGAACACCGCCGGACGCACCCCCGAGGACGTGGCCGCCGAGATCCGGGTCGCCCTCGGCCTCACCGAGCGGACCGCCCCCGACTCGGACCGATCCGGGCAGACGATGCCCGAGAAAGACGTGAATCGATGAGCGGCAATCCTTCCGAGCCCGTCCGGATCCGCGTCGGCGGCAGCGCGGAGCCGTACGACGTGCTCGTGGGCGCCGGCCTACTCGGCGAACTCGCCGGCCTGATCGGCACGTCCGCGCGCCGGGTGGCGATCCTGCACCCCGAGGCGCTGGCCGCCACCGGCGAGGCGGTCCGCGAGGACCTCGCCGCGCAGGGCTACGAGGCGATCGCGATCCAGGTGCCCAACGCCGAGGAGGCCAAGGACGTCGCGGTCGCGGCGTACTGCTGGTCGGTGCTGGGCCAGACCGGCTTCACCCGCTCCGACGTGATCGTCGGCATCGGGGGCGGCGCCACCACCGACCTCGCGGGCTTCGTCGCGGCCACGTGGCTGCGCGGCGTGCGCTGGATCGCGATGCCCACCACGCTGCTGGGCATGGTCGACGCGGCCGTCGGGGGCAAGACGGGAATCAACACCGCGGAGGGCAAGAACCTGGTCGGCGCGTTCCACCCGCCGGCCGGCGTGCTCGCCGACCTGGCCACGCTGGAATCGCTGCCCCGCAACGACTACGTCAGCGGCCTCGCCGAGGTGATCAAGGCCGGCTTCATCGCCGACCCGGTGATCCTGGACCTGATCGAGGCCGACCCCGAGGCGGCGCGCGATCCGCGGGGCAAGGACACCGCCGAGCTGATCACCCGCGCCATCCAGGTCAAGGCCGACGTGGTCTCCGGTGACCTCAAGGAGGCCGGCCGGCGGGAGATCCTCAACTACGGCCACACCCTGGCGCACGCGATCGAGAAGGCCGAGCGCTACAAGTGGCGGCACGGCGCCGCGGTCAGCGTCGGCATGGTCTACGCGGCCGAGCTGGGCCGACTCGCCGGTCGACTCGACGACGCGACCGCCGACCGGCACCGCACCGTGCTCGCGTCGGTCGGGCTGCCGCTGACCTACCGCGGCGACGCGTGGCCCAAGCTGCTCGAGACCATGCGCGTGGACAAGAAGTCGCGCGGCGACATGCTGCGCTTCATCGTCCTGGACGGCCTGGCCAAGCCGGTCGTTCTGGAGGCCCCCGACCCGACCTTCCTGGTCGCCGCCTACGCCGAGGTGTCCGCGTGAGCGCACGCAGGGTGCTCGTGCTCAACGGCCCCAACCTCGGCCGGCTGGGCAGTCGCGAGCCCGACGTCTACGGTGCCACCTCCTACCAGGGCCTGGTCGCCGAGTGCGAGCGGCTCGGCGCCGAACTCGGCTTCGAGGTCGAGGTCCGCGAGACCAACGACGAGGGCGAGATCATCCGCTGGATGCACGAGGCCGCCGACGGCCGCATCCCGGTGGTGATGAACCCGGGCGCCTTCACGCACTACTCGTACGGCCTGCGCGACGCGGTCGCCCAGCGCACCGCGCCGTTCATCGAGGTGCACATCTCCAACCCGTACGCGCGCGAGAGCTTCCGCCACACCAGCGTCGTGGCCGCGGTCGCCAGCGGCACCGTCGCCGGCTTCGGCATCGGTTCGTACCGGCTCGCGCTGCGCGCGCTGGCCGAGGAGCTCGACGGCTGACCGGGCGGCTCGCGGGTCACCCACGTGGGCGACCCGCGAGCCGCCTGGCTCACGAGCGATCCGTCCCGCTCACCGCAACAACCGCCCGATCGCCGTGGCCACCTCCGGATGCGCAAGATACGCGCCGATGTCGTGCGCGCGATCATGCGGATTGGCCACCGCGCACTCCGCGCCCAGCCCGCTCCAGTCGTCGGCCAGCGGGCACCCGATCGCGACCGGATCGGTCGGACACCACGCGTTGAACCACGGACCCGCGATCGGTGGCAGGTGCGCCCCGCCCACCCGTAGCCGCGAGTACACGGTGTCCATGCCCAGCGGACTGCCCACCGTGATCAACCCGGCCACCGGCAACCGCGGCCCCAGTCGGGTCAGCAGATCCATCGCGACCACCGTGCCCAGACTGTGTGCGACCAGCACCACCGGACCGGACCCGGGCAGCCCCGCCAACACCTGATCGAGCACCGCCGCGCGCGTGTCGTCGTGATCCAGATAGGCCGCGACATCGCGGAAAGCGGCCCGGATCACCAGCCGATCCACCCCGGTGTGCGCGGCGATCCAGCCCAGCGGTTCATGCACCGTGCCCACCACGTGGTCCCAGATGCTCTCGGTCACCGCGACCTGCCCCGCCGCCGGCATCCCGGCCCGCCGCGCGGCCTCGTCGAGCAGCTGTTCGTACAGCCCCTGCGCCGACGCGGACAGCGGCGCCTCGACCGGCAGCGCCGACTCCATCACCGAGACGAGCCGGTCGCCGTAGAACGGGAACCACACGTCCTCGGGATCCACCGTCGGCAGCCCCGCCATGGTCAGCCCGCTGTTCAACCCGGCCGCCCAGCCGCGCCGCAACTGCGCCGGATCGTGCCCCTGTTGGCTGCGCCCATGGACGAAGACCAGCCGCACCCGGCCGCCGAACGCGTCCGGCCGCCCGGCCATCCCGGTCACCACGATCGCCTCGGCACCGGGCGCGGCCTCCACCGGCGAGCGCGGCATGGGCACGCCCGTGCGTACCGTCGGCGCCGAGCCCAGACCCGACCCGGCACCCAATTGGGCGAGCAGTGCCCGCTGCTCGCCGTTCGCGGCCAGTGCGCCCAGTCGGGCCAGGATCACGCTGACCCGCACCCCTTCGTTGGCGATCCACCGGATCTGCGCCAATCCCTGCTCGGGCTGCCAAGGCAGGCCCTGCAGGTTCAGCACCGCACCGCTGTCGTCGTGCGCGGGCACACCGCTGTGATGCAGCCCGACCGCCTCCCACTGGTCGTTGAACACCGGCGAGCCGGAGTTGCCCGGCTCGGTGTCGGTCTCGTACTGGAGGAAGTCGTCGAAGCGCTGGGTGAACCGGTTGTCCCGGATGGCGATCTCCTTGAGGCGCCCGTCCGGGTGACCGATCACGTTCACCGGATCGCCCACCACCAGCTTGCCCTCGGCGGCGATCAGCCCCAGGTGCCCGAAGATCTGCCCCGGCGGCCGACCGTCGCCGCCCGGTCGCAGCGCGACCAGGGTGAAGTCGAGCTCCTCGTCGGTCAGGAACAGCGTGTCCGGATCCGGGGTGAAGCGGGTGGTGTGCACCGGCAGATCGTTGTCGATGCCCATCTCCGCGCCGAATTCGGCGAACGCGCCGCCCGCGGTCGCCGGGTCCGGGAAGACGTGATGGTTGGTCAGCAGCAGGCTCGGCCCGACCAGGAAACCGGTCGCCTGCGGTTGCACGGGCCCGCCCGTGGAGTACCAGATCCGGGCGACGCACGCGGCGGCCCGAAGCCCGCGCGCGAGGAAGTTCAGACTCTGGAGGTCGTTGGTGGCCCCTATGATCCGTTCGGCCAGCCGGGGTCCGCTTTCCTCGGGCGAGGTGGCCAGCAATACCTGCCCTGGCACCTCGTGCTGCTCGACCAACCGGGCCGCGCGCAGTTGCAGCCGATCGTCTTCGTCCGGGAAGCGCCTGCCGGCGGCACGCCGCCGGTCGATCTCGCCGCGCTCCGCCGCGGCCGCCAGGTATCGCCCGGCCGCCGCCCGGATCTGGCGGACCAGCAGCTCGTTCACCGGCGCTACACGAGCTTCGTCATTTCCGCTGATTTCCACTGAAGTACACCCCCTCGCGGGCAGCGTAGGGCCAGAGATCACCAGTTGTCCGGACATCAACCATTTGCCCTGCTCGGAGCCGGAACAGTGCGGAGCCAGAAGGATGCAGTACGGAGCCCGAAGGATGCAGTGCGCCGAGTCATGCCGGGCTCGCCCCACCTCGCGGGACTACGCTGGTTGCATGCCCGAGGCCCATGCTCAACGCCGTGATCGGCTGCGTTCCCGCCTGGCCGGTGCCGGTGCGGATGTCGCCCTGATCACCAACCGCGTCAACGTGCGCTACCTGACCGGTTTCACCGGTTCGAACGCGGCGCTGCTGGTGTACACCCCGGGAGCAGCCGGCGAGGGGTCCGCCGACTCGGGCGCGGTGCTCTGCACGGACGGGCGGTACGCGAACCAGGCGATCGAGGAGTCGCCGGGCGTCGAGCTGCTCGTCGAACGAGCCTGTGCGCAGGCGCTGACCAAGCGCGCCGCCGCTGCCGGCGCGGTCCGGCTCGCGATCGAGGAGCAGCACGTCACGGTTGAGCTGTACCGCGCCCTGGGCTCCGTGCTGGCCGAGGAGAGCGCCGCCGCCACACTGGTCGGGCTCGGCCGGGTGGTCGAGGATCTGCGGCGGATCAAGGACCCGGCGGAGATCGCCGCGCTGCGGATCGCCTGCGAGATCGGCGATCGGGCGCTCGGCGAGATGATCGAGTCGATCCTGGTCGGGCGTACCGAGCGGCACATCGCGATGGAGCTGGAGCGCCGGATGGCCGACCACGGTGCCGACGCGGTGGCCTTTCCGACCATCGTGGCCACCGGGCCGAATTCGGCGATCCCGCACCACGACCCGGGCGACCGCCGGGTGGAGGACGGTGATTTCCTCAAGATCGACTTCGGTGCCCGCTACCACGGCTATCACGCCGACATGACCCGTACCTTCGTGATCGGCACCGAGCCGACCGGCTGGCAGCAGGAGATCTACGGCGTGGTGTTCGCCGCCCAGAAGGCGGGTCGCGAGGCGCTTGCGCCGGGCGTCGAGGTGGTTGCCGTCGACCGGGCCGCGCGCGCGGTGATCGAGCAGGCCGGCTACCTGGAATTCTTCAAACACGGCCTCGGCCACGGGGTCGGGCTCGAGATCCACGAGGACCCGCATCTGGGTCCGACGGCGACCGGTAAGCTGGACGCTTGCATGCCGGTCACCGTCGAACCGGGGATCTATCTCCCGGGTCGAGGCGGTGTCCGCATCGAGGACACCCTTGTGGTTCGTCCGCTCGAAGACGGCGGGCCAGAGCTACTCACCATCACGACCAAGGAGTTGCTCGTCCTGTAGCGGGCGGTATCGATACCAGTCCCGTCCGACGCGCGATCATCCGGTCCCGGAAGCACGCAGGAGACACCACACTCGTGGCCACGACCAACGACCTGAAGAACGGCATGGTGCTCAAGCTCGACAACGGCCAGCTCTGGTCCGTCGTCGAGTTCCAGCACGTCAAGCCCGGCAAGGGCGGCGCGTTCGTTCGTACGAAGCTCAAGCATGTCCTCTCCGGCAAGGTCGTGGACAAGACCTTCAACGCCGGCACGAAGGTCGAGACGGCCACCGTGGACAAGCGCGGCATGCAGTTCTCGTACAAGGACGGCACCGACTTCGTGTTCATGGACACGGACACGTACGAGCAGCTGCCGATCTCGCCCGAGACCGTCGGCGATGCCGCCAACTACCTTCTCGAAGGCTTCGAGGCGACCGTCGCGATCTACGAGGGTTCCGCGCTCTACGTCGAGCTGCCGGCCTCCGTCGAACTGCTCATCGAGTACACCGAGCCGGGTGTCCAGGGCGACCGTTCCACCGGTGGCACCAAGCCCGCGAAGCTGGAGACCGGCTTCGAGATCGCGGTTCCGCTCTTCATCACGACGGGCGAGAAGGTCAAGGTCGACACCCGTTCCGGTGACTACCTGGGCCGCGTGAACAGCTAGTGGCCGGTGCCCGCAGCAAGACCCGGAAGCGCGCGCTGCAGATCCTGTTCGAGGCCGACCAGCGTGGTGTCGACCCGGTGACCATCCTCGCGGACTGGGTCGGCCGCTTCCAGGCCGACAAGGCGGAGCCGCAGGTCGCCGACTACACGATGCAACTGGTCGAGGGCGTCCAGGAGCACCGCAAGCGGATCGACGACCTGATCGGCACCTACGCCGTGGGGTGGACGCTCGACCGCATGCCCGGCGTGGACCGCAACGTCCTGCGCCTGGGCATCTACGAGTTGCTCTGGGAGAGCGACGTCCCCGACGTCGTGGCCATCGACGAGGCCGTCGAACTCGCCAAGGAATACTCCACGGACGAGTCGCCGGCCTTCGTGAACGGCCTGCTCGCGCGGATAAAGGAGCTCAAGCCGACGCTGCTGCGTTAGCCGCGCCCGCTTCCGGGATCTCGTCGAGCCGTCTGCCCCGCACGGGGAGGCGGCTCGACGGCTTTCCCGGGGGTCCGGCGCAGCCGAACGATCGGGTCGTGATCGAATGCCGATAATGAAGATCATGAGATCCGAGCGCAAGGGCTCCCGGCTGCGGAACATCGGGGACGAGCCCGACTACCGCTTTACGCTCGCCAACGAGCGGACCTTCCTGGCCTGGATACGCACCGCCCTGTCGTTGCTCGCGGGCGGAGTCGCGGTGGTCCAGCTGGTACCGGACCTGGCCCCGCACGCGCAGCGGCTGGTGCTCGGCCTGGCCCTGGTCGCATTGGCACTGACCCTGTCGGCCACCGCGTACCGGCGCTGGTATCAGGTCGAACGGGCGATGCGGCTCGGGCGGGCCCTGCCGTTCTCCGCGTTGCCGCTGGTGCTCTCGGTGGGTCTGGTGATCGTGATCGTGGTGAGCGTCGTGCTCATGCTCGCGTCCTGATGTCGCGATCGCTGCTGCCGGGCGCACCGCTGGATCCGGGGCTGCAGCCGGAGCGCACCAGGATGGCGTGGTCGCGTACCTCGCTCGCCTTCGTCGCCAACGGCGCCCTGCTGGTGCACGCGGGGCACGTGCCGGACGGCTGGTGGTACATGCTGCCCGGGTGCGCGGTGATGGCGGCCGGCTGCGTGGTGTACGCGGTGGGGCTGTTGCGGCATCGGCAGGTCTACCGCGCGGTCCGGGCGGGCACTCCCGTGTCCGGCGACTCGGCGATCCGGGCGACGCTGCTCACCGCGGTCGCGGCGTGCGTGCTTGCGGCGGCGGTTCTGCTGGGCCGGCCCTGAGCAAAACCTTGTTCGGCCTCGGGGCCGTTCGCCAGAATGCGCGACATGACGACCGACGATCTCGGCACCCGAGGATTCGCCCAAGGCACCGATCGGTACGAGCGGGCGCGACCGTCCTATTCCCACGAGGTAGTGGAGCATCTGTGTGCCGGCGCGGGTATCGGGCCGGGCACCCGGGTGCTCGACCTGGCCGCCGGCACCGGCAAGTTGACCCGGCTGCTGGTCGAGCGCGGGGCGAGCGTGAGCGCGGTCGAACCCTCGGCGGCGATGCGTGAGACGTTCGCCCGGGTGGTCGAGGGCGTGCCGGTGTACGCCGGGACCGCGGAGCGCATCCCGGCCCCGGCCGGGGCGTACGACGTCGTCACCGTCGCCCAGGCGTTCCACTGGTTCGAGCCGGGGCCGGCGCTGGGCGAGATTGCCCGGGTGCTGCGGCCCGGCGGCGCATTGGCGATGGTGTGGAACGAGTTGGACGGGAGCGAGGAATTCATCGCCCGCCTGCACCGGGTGGCCGAGTGGCCGATTCTCCAACTTCACGACTATCGCGCCGAGTTGGACGGCAGCGACCGGTTCGAGCCGGCCGAGCGCACACAGTTCCGATGGCGGGACGCACTGACATGCGATCAGGTGGTGGAGCGATGCTCGACGTTCAGCTACGTGGTTGCCGCGATGGCGGCCGAGTCGAGGGCCGAACTCCTGTCCCGGGTGCGCGAGTTCGTCGGGGCACACGCGGAGCCGATCGAGCTCGCCTACCTCACCGACACCTACATCGCCCGCCGCAGGGACTTCGAGCCGCCGCAGTAGCCGGCGAACGCTCGAATCACCGACGCATTGTCCGGCGAGGGATAGACGGCCCTAGTTCTCCCGCCACCACCATGCCTGGCTCAGGTTGTCCGGCAGTTCGCCGGACGCGCCGAGTTGGCGCATGCCCGCGCGTAGACCTTCCTTGAGCACCTCGACCCCGTCGTCGCCGACCGCCTTCGTCCAGGCGCCCTGGATTCCGGACAGTTCGGCCCAGATCACCCGCAGGCACTCGCGCCCGCGCTCGGTGAGGGTGATCCGGCGCGCACGACGGTCGGCGGGGTCGGGCTTGCGCTCGACATAGCCGTGGCGGGCCAGATGGGAGACCACCTCGCCGGCCGACTGTTTGGTCATGCCGAGTCGGCGCCCGAGCTCGGTGGCGGTGGTACCGCCCTCGCCGACCAGGGTCAGTGCGAAGCCGTGGGTGGGCCGGATCTCGTCGAAGCCCGCGGCCGTCATGCGGTCGGAGAACAGTTGGCTGATTCCGCGCACGGCGCCGACCAGCAACGTCACCAGTTCGGACTCGGAGGAGGTGTCTTGCTGCACGAGGTAAGAATACCTGTCTAATTTGCCGGGCAAACCGGAACCCCGCCCCCGATGTGGATCGGGAACGGCGCGACGGTCTTGCCCACGACGTTGCCCATGGATGGTGCTCCGGGTCGATCATGCCCTACACGTGCACGGCGACCGCGCCTTCGCGTTTCTCGCCCTGGCGGACGAACAGCGCGAGGACGATTCCGACCGCCATCGTGATCGCGGCGATGGTGAAGGCCATCTGCATGCCGTCCAGGAAGGTGGTGTCCGACGCGTGCCGGACGGCGTCCAGGGTCCGCTCGTTCATGGTCGCCGCATCCACCGGCGGGAAGCCCTGCGCGACCGATCCCTCGATCGCCTCGCGGCTGCCGTGCGGCAGCTTGTCGTAGGCGCCGGCCTCGACCGGCCACCGGTCCGGGAGCACCGAGGAGACCTTGGCCGCCACCACCGCGCCGAGCACCGCGGTGCCCAGCGCGCCGCCGACCTGCATCGCGGCCTGCTGGATGCCGGACGCGACGCCGGACAACTCCCACGAGGCGTTGCCGACGATGATGTCCGTCGCGCCGACCATGATCGGGCTGAGCCCGAAGCCGAGCAGTACGAACGGCAGCATGGTGGCGCCGAAGCTCGCGTCCTCGCCCAAGCGGGCGAGTAGCGCCATCGCGGTCGCCGACAGCGCCAGGCCGGCGATGATCGGGATGCGCGGGCCGAGCTTGGTGATCGCGAAGCCGCCGATCGGCGAGCCGATCATCATCACCACGGACATCGGCAACATCCGCACGCCGGTCTCCGTCGGGCTGAGCCCGTTGACGCCCTGGAGATAGAAGGTGATGAAGAACATCGCGCCGAACATCGCGAAGGCCATGAAGATCATCAGCACGATGCCGATCGAGAACGACCGGTTGCGGAACATCACCAGCGGCATCAGCGGCTCGGGCGCCCTGGTCTGCCACAGCACGAACAGTGCGAGCAGAATCAGCGCGGCGGCCATGAAGCCCAGCGTGTACGCGCTGCCCCAACCCTTCTCGCCGCTCTTGATCACGCCCCAGACCAGGCAGAACATCGCCACCGAGAGCAGGACCACGCCGAGGTGGTCGATCCGGTTGCTCGCGCCGGCCACCCGGCTGTTGGCCAGTGCCCAGATGCCGACGACCAGGGTCAGCACACCGATCGGCACGTTGATGTAGAACACCGACTGCCAGCTGACGTGCTCGACCAGCAGGCCGCCGACGATCGGTCCGGCGGCGGTCGCGGTGGAGATCGCCGCGCCCCAGATGCCGATCGCCATGTTGAGCTTGTTGCCCGGGAAGCTGTTGCGCAGCAGGCCGAGCGCCGTGGGCTGGAGCAGCGCACCGAACACGCCCTGGAGCACCCGGAAGGCGATCAGCATCGTGACCGACTGGGAAAACGCGATGATCAGCGACGTGGCCGCGAAGCCGGCCGCGCCGATCAGGAAGATCGTCTTGTGGCCGTAGCGGTCGCCGAGCTTGCCCGCCGGGATCAGACACACCGCGAGCGCGAGCAGGTAGCCGTTGGTGACCCATTGCAGATCGGCGAGTGAGGCGTTCAGGTCCTTGGAGATGGCCGGGTTGGCGATGCCGACCACGGTGCCGTCCAGGGCCACCATCATCACGCCGAAGGCGACCGCCAGCAGGGTGAGCCAGGGATGCCCCTGCATGCCCTTGCGCACGGGGGTCTTCGAAGGGTCCGGCGGTAGTGCGTCCGCCGGCGCCGCCGTCGAAGTCTGACTCATGCGTTCCCTACATCCATCCGTGTCCGGCGTCGTATCGAGCCATCGAACGATATGGCACACAGTGCCATATAGCCAAATCACTCAAGTTGCACGCAGTGACAAGTGCCATACTGTGCAAAGGCGAACGAGAGGATTACCCAACGTGCGGGACACGGCCGGCACCGCGACGGGTTTGCGGGAGCGCAAGAAGGAACGCACGCGCGAGGCGTTGGTGGACGCCGCGCAGGAGCTGTTCCTGCGCAAGGGCTACGACGCCACCACGATCGACGAGATCGTGGCCGCCGTGGAGGTGTCCAGGCGCACCTTCTTCCGCTACTTCGCGGGCAAGGAAGAGGTGGCGCTGGCCCGGGCGATGGAGTTCGAGGCGCTGTTCCTGGACGCGCTGACGACCCGCCCGGCGGACGAGGCGCCGCTGACCGCGCTGCGCCGGGCGGGCACCGAGGTGTTCGCCCGGGTCGTCGACGAGGAACACGACGGCGCGGGCCAGGAGTTCCTGCGGATGCGGCGGATGATCGAGGACACTCCGGTCCTGCTGGCCGCGTCGCTGCGCAACATGATCGAGTTGGAACGACGGATGGCCGCGGAGATTGCTCGGCGCGAGGGTCTGACGCCCGGAGCCGATCGCCGTCCGGCGCTGTTGGTGACCCTGTACCACTCGGTGATGCGGGTGGCGATGGACGAGTGGACCGAGGGCGAGGTGCTGGAGGCCGCGGGCCTGGCCAGGACCATCGAGGACGCCTGGGACGACATGGGCATCCTGCTCACCGGCCGCTGGACGGAGGGCGAGATCCCGCGCACGTGAACGTCGACCCGGCCCCGCGCACATCGGTGCCGCCGCGGCCCTGCGCACGTCGGTGGTGACCCGGCTGCGCGGCGGACGGGCGCGGACATACCGACGGGGCGGACCGCTGATCGGTCCGCCCCGTCGGCGTATGGCGGCGTATGTCGAGCGTGGTGCTACTTCACGCGCTTGACGAACAGCGCGAGCAACGCGCCGGCCAGTGCGATCGCTCCCGCCACCGGGAACAGCGCCTCGTAGCCGAGGTCCAGGTCGCTCACGATGAAGGGAGCCAGGAACGGCGCGGCGATCTGCGGTCCGGCGTTGGCGATGTTGATCAGGCCCATGTCCTTGCCGACATCCTCGGGACGGGGCAGCACCTGGGTGATCAGCGCCATGTCGACGGCCAGGTACACGCCGAAGAAGAAGCCGTTGAGGACCTGGAAGGCGACCATGCCGTTCTCGGTCGCCCAGATCATCGGGACCATCAGCGAGAGGGCGGCGCCGATTCCGGAGGCGACCACGAAGGGCTTGACCCGCCCCACCTTGTCCACGATCGGACCGATGAGCAGCGCCGCGACGATGGTCGCGACCGCACCGATGACGGTCAACGTGCCCAGCTTGGGGCCGACCTCGTTCGGCGGGATCTCGATGTACGAGACCAGGATGAAGTAATTGAAGGTCAGGATCAGGAAGTAGCCGAGCATCATGCCGAGCCGGGAGAACAGCGCGATGACGAAGTCGGCGTGCTGCCGCGGGTCGACCCAGAAGCCCTTGACGAAACCGATGATGTCGGCCTTCTCGCGAGGCATGTCCTTGGTGGACTTGTCCGGGCTGAGGACCACGAAGAGCAGAGCGGCGGCGACCAGGATCGCGGCGATCAGGTAGAAGCCCTGCTCGCCTCCGTTGGCCGGGTCCATGAAACGACCGTCGAAGCCGCCGAACCGGGCATCGATGCCGATCAGGTTCAGATCGACGCCGGCGATGATCAGCGAGGCCAGGATCGTCGCGGCAGGGACACCGAGGCCGATCATCGCGGAGAAGATGCCGTACTTCTTGGCCGGCACCCGGTCGGGCATGACGGCGGTCAGTGCGGCCTGGTAGCCGTTCATGATGAACTGAATGACACCCCAGGTCAGACCCACCATGGCGATCGAACTCGCCTGCGCCTGGATGATCAGCGCGACCGCGCCGATGACGGCGCAGAACAGAATGTAGGGCGAGCGGCGACCGAAGCGGGACCGCGTCATGTCCGACAGCTTGCCGAACAGCGGATTGCCCACCGTGGCGAGCAGCGCGCCCCAGAAGGTGGGCCACTTGAGCGCGTTTGGATCGGGCGCGCCGGTGATGTGAATGACCTGCACCGGGAGCATGTAGATGCCCACGCCCAGCCACAGCATGTACAGCGCGATGTTGGCGATGGGCAGCGTCGCGTAGAGCGGACCGAGCCGGTATCCGGTGGGCTCGGCGCCCGTGGCGGGTTCCGGTGCCGATGACGAGGGGCCGGGTGCCTCTGTCGTGGTCGAACTCATGTGGACCATCCGAGGGAGAGGATCCGATTCCGTCCCTGCACGGAGGACTCGAATCTGCTGACGAGGTGTTGGGATCGGAGCCTAGGTGACACGAATAAGCAGGGGAATGGATCCACAACGTGAAATCAGTCCGACCAGATAACGATTTGATCGTTCAAAGCTTGAAGGAAGCGCATTCCGCACCGAATCGTCACCGTCAGTGATCTTGTAACGACCGACACGCGTCGGTAGCGCATTCGAGCGATTACGGCCAAGGTTGTGCCCGCTAACCAAGCGGTATCGGATCGCACGTCCCTGTGATTCGGTGGACATCGGTTGCGCGCGGGCCGGCCCCGCGCGCGGGTGCGGTAGGGGGTGTCGTCGAGATGACGAGCACGAAGTCGGTCACTTGCCGCCCGGGGGGGCACGGATGAGCGCGCCGGAGGCGGGGGCCAAACCCCCCACCAGTTCCGACGTCGCCCGGCTCGCCGGCGTATCCAGATCCACCGTGAGCTATGTGCTCAACTCGCCGCCCGGGGTCCGGGTCAGCGCGCAGACCCGGGAGCGGGTCATGCTCGCGGTGCGCGAACTGGGCTACGCGCCCAGCGCTCCCGCCCGTTCGCTGCGCTCGGGCAACAGCGACGTGGTGTTGTTCCCGCTGCCGTTGCAGCCGATGGGCCAACTCCTCGAGGCGTTCATCGACGAACTGACCGAGGCGCTCAATCGGCACGAGTTGAGCCTGCTCATCCATGCGGACCGCACCTCGCGCGGAGCCGACGCGGCCCGGCAGTGGGCCGCGTTGCGACCGCTCGCGGTGATGGCCGAGTCCAACCGGCTCACCGGCGGCGCGGTCGACGTGCTCAAGCGGGCCGGGGTCCGGGCGATCTTCGCGTGGGGCCGCGAGGAGCACCCGGACGTGCCCACCGCGATCTTCGACAACAGGGACACCGGCCGGGTCGCGGTACGCCACCTGATCGACCGCGGCCACCGCCGGTTGGCCTGCCTGGTCCCGTCCGGACCGCTGGCCTTCCTCGGCGAGGAGCGCTGGGCGGGCGCACAGGCCGCGGCCGAGGAGGCGGGGGTCTCGCTGCGTCGGGTGGACGTGGGCTACGTCCGTGAGGACGTGCTCGCCATCGTGCGTCAGTGGCAGTGCGAGAGCGAGCCGCCGACCGCGGTGTTCGCCGGCAACGACGACTTCGCCCTGATGATCATCTCGGCGCTGCGCGAATGCGGCTGGTCGGTGCCGGGGGACATGGCCGTGGTCGGTGCCGACGATCTGCCGTTCTGTGATCTGGTCTGGCCGAGGCTGACCAGCGTCTCGATGCACACCCGGACGATGGGCTCGGGTGCCTCGGACGCGATCACCACGCTGATTCGCGGCCGTGACTACCGACCGGGTGGTCGAATGGTCGTGCACCCGCGCGTGATGGTTCGCGAATCCGGCTGAGGCCGGCGATCGTACAAAAGGTGAAGGGTCCCGAAGCCGGTCGGCCTCGGGACCCTTCGACGTTTCCGCGAGTCGCGGTCACGCTCTGTTCAACAACTAATCACGCGTTGTTCTGATTCTCCACGGCCCGACGGGCTTCCGGGTTGAGCACGCCCCACCCGATGAGCTGCTCGGTCAGCACGCTCGGCGACTGGTCGTAGATCACGGCCAGCGTGCGCAGGTCGTCCTGACGGATCGACAGCACCTTGCCGTTGTAGTCGCCGCGCTGGCTCTGGATGGTCGCCGCGTAGCGCTGCAGCGGGCCGGCCTGGTCGGACGGCACGGTCTGCAGCCGCTCCAGGTCGAGGACCAGTCGCGGCGGCGGCTCGGCGGCGCCGTTCGGGGTGCCGCCGGGCAGCAGCTCCTGCACGGGGACGCCGTAGAAGTCGGCGAGCTCGGCCAGGCGCTGCACGGTGACCGCACGGTCGCCGCGTTCGTACGAACCGACGACGACGGCCTTCCAGCGGCCCTGGGACTTCTCCTCGACGCCGTGCAGGGACAGGCCCTGCTGGGTCCGGATCGCGCGGAGCTTCGCCCCGAGCTGCTTGGCGTAGTCGCTGGACATCTCGCTCCCAAAACAGGTGACTGACCGTGAAGGTCCACCGGTGGTTGGCCGAACCGATGGGGTGGCTACCTCCGGGCCGGCTTTCTGTACCTCGAACTCTCCCCGAAGCTGCGAGGTTCGGCACGTCGCGACTGTCGCGTTTGGCCCGGCGGTGACTCATTGTGAGGTTACGCAGAGTAATTTGCGTCCGTCAAGCCGAACGGCCTACAAAGCCGGATTCGCGCAGGTGAGAGGCACCTTTGCTCCGCTTTCGCCCGGCTCGATCACTCGGTCCGGGCGGCCGAAAGGCCGATGATGTTGGCTGATACTGTGAGGGACGTACCCCGACGTCCTTTAAAGCCCGTCCTGTGAGACGGGGAAGGAGGTCTGTTTTCCATGACAGCACCTGGCAACACCGGCGGCACGTCGGCCGCCCGTCCGAAAGACCTCGACCCGGCCACCGCCCGCCCGGTCCTGGACGCCTCGGACATCAACCGGGCTCTGACCCGGATCGCGCACGAGATCGTCGAACGCGCCAAGGGCGCCGGCGACGTCGTGCTTTTGGGCATCCCGACCCGAGGCGTGGCACTGGCCCGCCGGCTCGGCGAGCGGCTCGCCTCGATCGAGGACGGCGCCAAGGTCCCGGTCGGCGCGCTGGACATCACCATGTACCGCGACGACCTGCGGCTCGGCCCCGCCCGCGCGCTTGAGCGCACCGAGATCCCGGCCGAGGGCATCGACGGCAAGCTTGTCGTCCTGGTCGACGACGTGCTCTTCTCCGGCCGCACCATCCGCGCCGCACTGGACGCGCTGAACGACATCGGCCGCCCGCGCGCGGTGCAACTGGCCGTCCTGGTCGACCGCGGCCATCGCGAACTCCCGATCCGCGCCGACTACGTGGGCAAGAACCTGCCCACGTCGCTGCGCGAGACCGTCAAGGTCCACCTCGCCGAGTACGACGGCCGCGACGCGGTCCTGCTCGGCACCCGCGCGGCCGACCCCGCCGCGGCCCCCACCGACGCGGAGAAGTAGCCAGTGAAGCGCCACCTGATCTCGGCCGCGGACCTCACCCGCGACGACGCCATCCTGATCCTCGACACCGCCGAAGAACTCGCGCACATCGCCGAGCGGCCGATCAAGAAGCTGCCGACGCTGCGCGGCCGCACCGTGGTCAACCTGTTCTTCGAGGACTCCACCCGCACCCGCATCTCGTTCGAGGCCGCCGCCAAGCGGCTGTCCGCGGACGTGATCAACTTCTCCGCCAAGGGCTCCTCGGTCTCCAAGGGCGAATCACTCAAGGACACCGCGCTGACCCTGCAGGCGATGGGCGCCGACGCGGTGGTCATCCGCCACCACGCCTCCGGCGCGCCGCACCGCCTGGCCGGCTCCGGCTGGCTGCGCGGCTCGGTGGTCAACGCCGGCGACGGCACCCACGAGCACCCCACCCAGGCGCTGCTCGACGCGTTCACCATGCGGCGCAGGCTGGCCGGCGGGCGCGGTGATCTCGACGGCCGCCGAATCACCCTGGTGGGCGACGTCCTGCACAGCCGGGTGGCCCGCTCCAACGTGCTCCTGCTGGCCACCCTGGGCGCCGAGGTCACCCTGGTCGCGCCGCCCACGTTGCTCCCGATCGGCGTGGAGAGCTGGCCCTGCACGGTCTCCTACGACCTGGACGCGCCGCTGCCCAAGAGCGACGCGGTGATGATGCTGCGCGTGCAGCGCGAGCGGATGAACGCCGCGTTCTTCCCCACCGAGCGCGAGTACTCGCGCCGCTACGGCCTGGACCTGCGCCGGATGGCGATGCTCCCCGAGCACGCCATCGTGATGCACCCCGGCCCGATGAACCGAGGCATGGAGATCGCCGCCGAGGTCGCCGACTCGACCCGCTCGACCATCGTCGAGCAGGTCACCAACGGCGTCAGCGTGCGGATGGCGGTCCTGTACCTGCTCCTGGGCGGCAACGAACCGGCCCTGAGCGCCTCCAGCACCCCGAGCACCGGCACCGAGGAGAGCACCAAGTGAGCACGTACCTGATCAAGGACGCCAAGGTCCTCGGGGGCGACGCGTCCGACGTGCTCATCCGCGACGGCGTGATCGCCGAGATCGGCACCGGCCTGACCGCCGACGGCGCCACCGTGATCGAGGCCGCCGGGCAGATCCTGCTGCCGGGCCTGGTCGACCTGCACACCCACCTGCGCGAGCCCGGCCGCGAGGACGCCGAGACGGTCGCCACCGGCGCGAACGCGGCGGCGCTGGGCGGCTTCACCGCCGTGCACGCGATGGCCAACACCGACCCGGTCGCGGACACCGCCGGCACCGTCGAGCAGGTCTGGCGGCTCGGCCAGGAGACCGGCCGCTGCGACGTGCACCCGGTCGGCGCGGTCACCGTGGGCCTGGAGGGCAAGCGGCTCGCCGAATTGGGCGCGATGGCCGACTCGGCCGCGCGTGTGCGGGTGTTCTCCGACGACGGCAAGTGTGTCGACGACGCGGTGATCATGCGGCGCGCGCTGGAGTACGTGAAGGCGTTCGACGGCGTCGTCGCCCAGCACGCGCAGGAGCCCCGACTGACCGAGGGCGCCCAGATGAACGAGGGCACCGTCTCCGGCGAACTGGGCCTGCGCGGCTGGCCCGCAGTCGCCGAGGAATCGATCATCGCCCGCGACGTGCTGCTCACCGCGCACGTCGGCTCGCGCCTGCACGTGTGCCACGTCTCCACGGCGGGCTCGGTGGAGATCCTGCGCTGGGCCAAGTCCAAGGGCTGGAACGTCACCGCCGAGGTGACCCCGCACCACCTCCTGCTCACCGACGAACTCGTGCGCAGCTACGACCCGGTCTACAAGGTCAACCCGCCGCTGCGCACCGCCGCCGATGTCACCGCGCTGCGCGAGGCGCTCGCGGACGGCACCATCGACGCGGTCGCCACCGACCATGCCCCGCACCCCAGCGAGGACAAGGACTGCGAGTGGGCGGTCGCCGCGATGGGCATGCTCGGCCTGGAGACGGCCCTGTCCATCGTGCAGGAGACCATGGTCGACACCGGCCTGCTCGACTGGGCCGGCGTCGCCGACCGCATGTCCGTTCGCCCCGCCGCGATCGGCCGACTGGACGGGCATGGCCGCCCGGTCCGGGTCGGCGAGCCCGCCAACCTGGTGCTGGTCGACCCGACTCCACGGCGTACGGTCGAACCGTCCGAACTCGCCTCGCGCAGCCGTAACACCCCCTACGCCGGACTGGAACTGCCCGGCAAGGTGGTCGCCACGTTCCTGCGCGGCGTACCCACGGTGATCGACGGGAAGCTCGCGTGACTTCAGGCACCGCCCACCACGACCTGCTGCTGCTCGCCACCGAACACAAGTCGGCGGCGGTGACGAACTGGAGCGGTCGCATCCTCTGGATCGGCATCTGCCTTGTCTTCGTGCTCGGTGTCTACCTGCTGATGTGGCGCGCGTGGAAGAAGCGCGGGCAGCGCCAGGCGGCGCTGCCCGCGCTGCCCACCGCGCCCGAGGCCGGCGGCGCGCCGCTGCTGCCGCCGCTGGTCGGCCGGTACTTCGGCAGCACTACTGCCGGCAACTGGTTGGACCGGGTGGTCGCGCACGGCCTGGGCACCCGCAGCCCGGTCGAGCTGACCCTGCGCCCTGACGGCCTGGTGGTCGAGCGACCCGCCGCGACCGACTTCTTCGTACCCGCCGCGGCGCTGACCGGGGTGCGACACGAGAAGGGCCTCGCCGGGAAGGTACTGCCCGAGGGCGGCCTGCTGGTGATCACCTGGACGCACGGCGACACCTCGCTCGACTCGGGCTTCCGCAGCGACCACCCGGACGACCACGACGCGTGGATCGAGACCATCACCCGGCTGATCGCCGGGGAACTGCCGGCGACCGCCGGCACAGCAGCACGGAACCACCAGGAAGGATCGGTCACGTGACCGCAATGACCGGACGGGCCACGACGCCTGCGGTGCTCGTCCTCGAGGACGGGCGCACGTTCCGCGGCAGCGCCTACGGCGCGGTGGGGGAGACGTTCGGCGAGGCGGTGTTCTCCACCGGGATGTCGGGCTATCAGGAGACCCTGACCGACCCCTCGTACCACCGCCAGGTCGTCGTGATGACGGCCCCGCACGTCGGCAACACCGGCATCAACGACGAGGACCCCGAGTCGTCCCGGATCTGGGTCTCCGGCTACGTCGTCCGCGACCCCGCCCGAGTGCCCTCCAACCACCGCTCGCGCCGCTCGCTCGACGACGAGCTGGTGCGCTACGGCGTGGTCGGCATCAGCGGCATCGACACCCGCGCGTTGACCCGCCACCTGCGCGAGCGCGGCGCGATGCGGGTCGGTATCTTCTCCGGCGACGCCGCGGGGGCGGACGAGGCCGCACTGCTGGAGCGGGTGCGCACCAGCCCCGAGATGGCCGGCGCCGACCTCGCCGAGCAGGTCAGCACCGACGCCGCCTACGTGGTGCCCGCGATCGGCACCAAGCGCTTCACCGTCGCGGCGCTGGACCTGGGCATCAAGGGCATGACGCCGCACCGGATGGCCGAGCGCGGCATCGAGGTGCACGTGCTGCCCGCGACCGCCACGCTGGACGAGGTCAACGCCATCGCCCCCGACGGCGTGTTCTTCTCCAACGGCCCCGGCGACCCGGCCACCGCGACCCACCAGATCGAACTGCTGCGCGCCGTCCTGGCCCAGGGCACCCCGTTCTTCGGGATCTGCTTCGGCAACCAGTTGCTCGGGCGCGCGCTGGGCTTCGGCACCTACAAGCTCAAGTACGGCCACCGCGGCATCAACCAGCCCGTGCAGGACCGCACGACCGGCAAAGTCGAGGTGACCGCGCACAACCACGGCTTCGCCGTGGACGCGCCGCTGGACACCGTCTCGGACACCCCGTACGGGCGCGCCGAGGTCAGCCACGTGTGCCTCAACGACGACGTCGTCGAGGGCCTGCGGCTGCTGGACCGACCCGCGTTCAGCGTGCAGTACCACCCGGAAGCGGCGGCCGGACCGCACGACTCCGCCTACCTGTTCGACCGTTTTGCGACGCTGATGGAGACCAAGAGTGCCTAAGCGCAACGACCTGAAGTCCGTCCTGGTCGTCGGCTCGGGCCCGATCGTCATCGGCCAGGCCGCCGAGTTCGACTACTCCGGCACCCAGGCGTGCCGGATCCTCAAGGCCGAGGGCCTGCGGGTGATCCTGGTCAACTCCAACCCGGCCACGATCATGACCGACCCGGAGATCGCCGACGCGACCTACGTCGAGCCGATCACCCCCGAGTTCGTCGAGAAGATCATCGCCAAGGAGCGCCCCGACGCGCTGCTGCCCACCCTGGGCGGGCAGACCGCGCTCAACATCGCGGTCTCGCTCAGCGAGAACGGCGTGCTGGAGAAGTACAACGTCGAGCTGATCGGCGCCAACCTCGACTCGATCCAAAAGGGCGAGGATCGCGACCTGTTCAAGGGCGTGGTCGAGCGGGTGCGGGAGAAGATCGGGCACGGCGAGTCGGCCCGCTCGGTGATCTGCCACTCGATGGAGGACGTGCTCGGCGGCGTCGAGACGCTCGGCGGCTACCCGGTCGTGGTCCGTCCGTCCTTCACCATGGGCGGCGCCGGCTCCGGTTTCGCGCACGACGAGGAGGACCTGCGCCGGATCGCCGGCCAGGGCCTGACCCTGTCGCCGACCACCGAGGTGCTCCTGGAGGAGTCCATCCTCGGCTGGAAGGAGTACGAGCTGGAGCTGATGCGCGACAAGCACGACAACGTCGTGGTCGTGTGCTCGATCGAGAACTTCGACCCGATGGGCGTGCACACCGGCGACTCGATCACCGTCGCGCCGGCGATGACGCTGACCGACCGCGAGTACCAGACCCTGCGCGACGTCGGCATCGCGGTGATCCGCGAGGTCGGCGTTGACACCGGCGGCTGCAACATCCAGTTCGCGATCAACCCCGAGGACGGCCGGGTGATCGTGATCGAGATGAACCCGCGCGTATCCCGCTCCTCGGCGCTGGCCTCCAAGGCGACCGGCTTCCCGATTGCCAAGATCGCCGCGCGGCTCGCGATCGGCTACACGCTGGACGAGATCCCCAACGACATCACGAAGGAGACCCCGGCCAGCTTCGAGCCCTCGCTCGACTACGTCGTGGTCAAGGTCCCGCGCTTCGCCTTCGAGAAGTTCCCGGCCGCCGACGACCGCCTCACCACCACGATGAAGTCGGTCGGCGAGGCGATGGCGATCGGCCGCAACTTCACCGAGGCGCTGAACAAGGCGCTGCGCTCGCTGGAGAAGAAGGGCTCGCAGTTCGACTTCGTGTCGGAGCCGGGCGCCAAGGACGAATTGCTCGTCGCCGCCGAGAAGCCCACCGACGGCCGGATCAACGTGGTCATGGACGCCATCCGTGCGGGCGCCACGCCCGAGGAGCTGTTCGAGGCCACCCGGATCGACCCGTGGTTCCTGGACCAGATGTACCTGATCCACGAAATCGCCGGCGAGGTCCGCGATGCGGCCGAGCTGACCCCCGAGGTGCTGCGGCTGGCCAAGCGGCACGGCCTTTCGGACATGCAGATCGCGGCCATCCGGGGCATGCGCGAGGAGGTCGTGCGCGAGGTGCGCCAGGCCCTCGGTGTGCGTCCGGTGTACAAGACCGTGGACACCTGCGCCGCCGAGTTCGCCGCGCGCACCCCGTACCACTACTCGTCCTACGACGAGGAGACCGAGGTCGCGCCGCGCACCAAGCCGGCGGTGATCATCCTGGGCTCCGGGCCGAACCGGATCGGGCAGGGCATCGAGTTCGACTACTCGTGCGTGCACGCCGCGTTCGCGCTGCACGACGCCGGCTACGAGACCGTGATGGTCAACTGCAACCCGGAGACCGTCTCCACCGACTACGACACCTCCGACCGGCTCTACTTCGAGCCGCTCACCCTGGAGGACGTGCTGGAGGTCGTGTACGCCGAGACCCAGGCCGGACCGGTCGCCGGCGTCCTGGTGCAACTCGGCGGGCAGACCCCGCTGGGCCTCGCGCAAAAGCTCAAGGACGCGGGTGTGCCGATCGCGGGCACCTCGCCCGAGGCGATCCACCTCGCCGAGGAGCGCGGCGCGTTCGGCCGGGTGCTGGCCGAGGCCGGCCTGCTCGCGCCCAAGCACGGCACCGCCTTCTCCTTCGGCGAGGCCAGCGCGATCGCCGCCGAGATCGGCTACCCCGTGCTGGTGCGGCCCTCGTACGTGCTCGGCGGGCGCGGCATGGAGATCGTCTACGACGAGCCCTCCCTGGCCACGTACCTGGAGCAGAACGCCGGTCTGGTCAGCGACCACCCGGTGCTCGTCGACCGCTTCCTCGACGACGCGATCGAGATCGACGTGGACGCGCTCTACGACGGCGAGGACCTCTACCTCGGCGGCGTGATGGAGCACATCGAGGAGGCCGGCATCCACTCCGGCGACTCGGCCTGCGCGCTCCCGCCGATCACCCTGGGCGCGCACGACATCAAGCGGCTGCGCGCGGCCACCCTGGGCATCGCGCGCGGTGTCGGGGTACGTGGCCTGATCAACATCCAGTTCGCGCTCTCCGGCGACATCCTCTACGTCCTGGAGGCCAACCCGCGCGCCTCGCGGACCGTGCCGTTCGTGTCCAAGGCGACCGCCGTGCCGCTGGCCAAGGCCGCCGCGCGCGTCTCGCTCGGCGCCACGATCGCCGAACTGCGGGCCGAGGGCCTGCTGCCCGCCGAGGGCGACGGCGGCACACTGCCGATGGACGCGCCGATCGCGGTCAAGGAGGCGGTCCTGCCCTGGAACCGCTTCCGCGACACCAAGGGCCGGGGCGTCGACACCGTGCTCAGCCCGGAGATGCGCTCCACCGGCGAAGTGATGGGCATCGACGCGGTGTTCGGCACCGCGTACGCCAAGTCCCAGGCCGGCGCCTACGGCTCGCTGCCGCTCAAGGGCCGTGCGTTCGTCTCCTTCGCCAACCGGGACAAGCGTTCGATGGTGTTCCCGGTCAAGGCCATGCACGACATGGGCTTCGAGATCCTGGCCACCGAGGGCACCGCCGAGGTGCTGCGCCGCAACGGCGTGCCCGCCACCGTGGTGCGCAAGCACAGCGAGGGCGCGGGCCCCGACGGCGAGCCGACCATCGTGCAGCTGATCCACAGCGGCCGGGTCGAACTGATCGTCAACACCCCGTTCGGCACCGGCGGCCGCCTGGACGGCTACGAGATCCGCACTGCGGCGGTCACCCGGGGCATCCCCAGCATCACCACGGTGCAGGGCTTCGCCGCGGCGGTTCAGGGCATCCAGTCGCTGATCGCCGGCGACATCGGGGTCCGCTCGCTCCAGGAGCACGCCGACCACATCACGTCCCACCGAAAGGGCTGACGACACCGATGGCACTTCCCCTGCAGGTGCAGGCGGAGATCGTCGCCCGCGAACCCGCGGGCGCGTACCACCGCATGGTGCTGCGCGCCCCCGGGATCGCCGCCCGCGTCGAACCCGGTCACTTCGTCGCGGTGGCGATCGGCGGTGTGGACTCGGCGATGCTGCTGCGCCGCGCGTTCTCGATCCACCGGGCCGACCCGGCCGCGGAGACGATCGACGTGGTCTTCGCCGAAGCCGGCCGCGGCACGCGCGAGCTGGCCCGACTGCGAGTCGGCGACAGCGTGAACGTGGTCGCGCCGCTGGGCACGCCGTTCCCGCTGCCGGCCGAGCCGGTCAGCGCGGTGATGGTGGCCGGCGGCTACGGCAGCGCACCGATGTTCGCGCTCGCCGAGAAGATCGTGGCCGAGGGCGGCTCGGTCGCCTTCGTGCTCGGCGCGGCGACCGCCGAGCGCTTGTATGGCGTGGATCAGGCGCTCGCGATCACCGAGGACGTCGTGGTCACCACCGACGACGGCTCGGAGGGGGTACGCGGCTTCGTCACCGGGCCGCTGCCCGAGGTGCTCACCGCCGTGCAGGCGGGCGTCGTCTACGCGTGCGGGCCGATGGGCATGCTGCGCGCGGTCACCGACGTGGCCACGAAGCACGACGCGCGGGTGTTCACCGCGGTCGAGGAATCGATGGCGTGCGGCGTCGGGGTATGCATGACATGCGTGCTCCCGGTGGTCGGCGACGACGGGGTCAGCCGGTTCGTCCGCTCGTGCGTGGACGGGCCGTGCTTCGACGGCACCAAGGTGCGCTGGAACGACGTCGGCACGATTCCGGCGGACATCGAGGGCGCAGCGGCGATGGGAGCCCACTGATGACCGACGGGTACGGCGGTTTCGCCGACAACGACGACGCCGGCGGCTTCGACGAGCCGCCGCCGTCCACGATCATGCTGCCCGGCGGCGGGATCGACCTGGCCACCCGGCTCGGCTCGACGCTGCTGCCGAATCCGGTGACCACGGCCTCGGGCTGCGCCGGCTACGGCAAGGAATTGGCCAAGTTCTTCGAGCCGGCCGCGATCGGCGCGGTGGTCACCAAGACGATCATGCCGTACCCGCGCTCGGGTCGGGCCACCCCGCGGATGGCCGAGACGCCGTCCGGGATGCTCAACTCGATCGGCCTCCAGGGCCCGGGCATCGACGCCTTCGTCGAGCGCGACCTGCCCTGGCTGGCGGCGCGCGGCGGACGCACCATCGTGTCCATCGCGGGCGGCCACGTGGACGACTTCGTGGCGCTGACCGAGCGGCTCAAGGGCGCGCCCGGGGTGGTCGGCATCGAGGCCAACATCTCGTGTCCGAACGTGGCCAATCGGGGTCAGGTGTTCGCCTGCAACCCGGCCACGTCCTACGACGTGATCCGCGCGGTTCGCGACGCGGCCGACCCGCTGGTGCCGGTGCTGGCCAAGCTGTCGCCGGACGTGACGTCGATCGTGGACATCGCCCGGGCCTGCGTGGAGGCGGGCGCGGACGGCCTGTCGATGATCAACACGCTGCTCGGCATGGTGATCGACACCGACACGATGAAGCCGGTGCTGGCGGGCGTCACCGGTGGGCTCTCCGGCCCGGCGGTGCGGCCGGTCGCGGTGCGCTGCGTCCACCAGGTGCACGCGGCGATGCGGGACGGGCAGATGGCGCAGGTGCCGATCGTCGGCATGGGCGGCATCCGGACCGGCCTGGACGCGCTGGAGTTCATCCTCGCGGGCGCGGCGGCGGTGTCGGTGGGCACGGTGATCTTCAACGACCCGTCGGCGCCGGTGCGGATCCTGGACGAGTTGCGGGCGGCGCTGATCGCACGCGGTTTCGGATCGCTGGAGGCGGCGATCGGGTACGCGCACCGCTGAGTGCTTCGTGGCAGGTGACGGGGATGCCGGTACGGACGGGGTTCGTGCCGGCATCGCCGTGTCCGGACGGCGATCGGGCCGGCGCCCGGGCCGGCGAACGGACGAATTTTCGATGTCGACGAGAGTGGGATTTCGATGAGCAACCTCGCACCCGTGGCGGTGGCCCTGGACGCCCCGGACCCGGACCGCGCGCTCGCGTGGGCCAAGGCCGTGGGCCCGTATGTGAGCACGGTCAAGGTCGGCTTGGAGGTGTTCCTGCGGGACGGCGCGGACGCCGTCCTGGGCGCGCGCGAGGCCAGCGGCGGACGGGATGTGTTCCTGGACCTCAAACTGCACGACATCCCGAACACGGTGGCGGGCGCGGTGCGTTCGGTCGCGCGGTTGGCGCCGACGTATCTGACCGTGCACGCGAGCGGCGGTAGCGCGATGATCCGCGCCGCGGCGGACGCGGCGCCGGAAGTGAACATCGTCGGGGTGACGGTGCTGACCTCGATGGCCGAGGAGGACCTGGCCGCGATCGGTCTGGCGGGCCCCTCGATCGAGGCGGCCCGACGGCTGGCCGGGCTCGCGGTCGCGGCCGGGGCGCGCGCGGTCGTGTGTTCGCCGCGCGAGGTCGCGGCGGTGCGGGCCGAGGTGGGCCCGGGCATCGTGCTGATCACCCCGGGGGTGCGGCCGGCGGGCGCGGCGCTCGGCGACCAGAGCCGGGTGGCCACACCGGAACAGGCATTGGCCGACGGCGCGGACCTGCTGGTGATCGGGCGGCCGATCACGGGTGCGCCGGATGTCGGTGCGGCGGCACACGCGATCGGGGCGGGTCTGGCGGCGCGTTAGTGGCTCGCGGTACCACCCGGGGCGCTCTCCGCTCGGGGCCGCCCGGGTGGACGCCGCGCGAACGCCGGACGGCTCGTGGATGCCGCTGTGGCGTCCGTGTGGAGCGCGGCCGGGCTCCCGAGGGTCACGGGGCCGAGTGCGGCCGACGGGCGCTCCGAGGGCCGTCCCGGGCCGCCGTGGCGGCCCTCGTGCGTCGACTCGCGGGCTCCGACCGTGCGGGTCGCCCGGCGTACGGGACCCGAGCCGGGACGCCGTGCGCAAGAGCGCCGGGAGGGGGCGCGGAGGTGCGGTCGGGCCCGCCGATCGCCCCGAAGTAGTCCGACGCTCCGTCAGGTACCGGTTTTGCCGCAGGTAGCCGGGCTTTTCCCATCGATTCGGGCGACGCGGACCGATTCGCCGACTAGGCTCCCTCGTGAGCCGGCCCGGTGGAGTGTCGCGCGTTGCCGCGAACGCTCTGACCAGCTAGGTTCCACTGTTTGTTGGTGGCCGTCCGAGCCGGGCGGCCTTGAGGATCGCAACGAAGTCCGAGGTGACACGGCGTGGCTCTCCCACCCCTGACCCCCGAAGAACGCGCGGATGCGCTCGCTAAAGCCGCTGCGGCTCGGCGGGAGCGCGCCGAGGTGAAGAACCGGCTCAAGAACTCCGGTGCTTCGCTCAGCGACGTCATCAAGGAGGGCAAGGACAATCCGGTCGTGGGCAAGATGAAGGTATCGGCCCTCCTGGAGTCCCTCCCCGGCGTCGGCAAGGTGCGCGCCAAGCAACTCATGGAGAAGCTGAACATCTCCGAGACCCGGCGCGTCCGTGGTCTCGGCACGAACCAGATCGCAGCACTCGAACGGGAATTCGGTGGCTCCGCGTCCTGACGCGGGCGCCGGCTCCGATCCCCGTACCGTGCACGGCACCCGTCGACTCACCGTGCTCTCCGGCCCCTCCGGGGTCGGCAAGAGCACGGTGGTCGCTGACCTGCGCCGCCGTCACCCCGAGGTTTGGCTGTCTGTGTCCGCGACCACACGCAAGCCCCGTCCAGGGGAGAGCGACGGTGTGGAGTACCACTTCACCGACGGCGATCAGTTCGACAAGCTGATCGCCTCGGATGAACTGCTCGAATGGGCCGAATTCGCCGGGAACCGATATGGGACCCCGCGACTGCCCGTGCTCGAACGGCTTGACGCCGACGTTCCGACCCTGCTCGAAATCGACCTGCAGGGCGCCCGGCAGGTACGTCAGGCGATGCCCGAGGCACGCCTGGTGTTCCTCGCCCCGCCCTCGTGGGACGAATTGGTCCGCCGTCTGGTGGGCCGGGGGACCGAATCCCCCGAAGTCATCGAGCGGCGCCTGGCCGCCGCGAAGGTCGAGTTGGCCGCGGAATCCGAATTCGACGTGACGCTGGTCAACACGTCCGTCGAAGACGTCGTACGCGAACTGCTAGCCTTGATGAACGTATCTTGATCGTCCGGGCTGCCCGATAGACGAAAGGCAGCCCGACTTTCACTCACAGCTTTTCGAAGGGCCCCCGCCTTGTCAGCTTCTTCCACCGCACCCGAGGGCATCATCAACCCGCCCATCGACGAGCTTTTGGAGGCGACCGACTCCAAGTACAGCCTCGTCATCTACGCGGCGAAGCGTGCTCGGCAGATCAACGCCTACTACTCGCAGCTCGGCGAGGGCCTGCTGGAATACGTGGGTCCGCTCGTGGACACGCACGTGCACGAGAAGCCGCTGTCGATCGCGCTGCGCGAGATCAACTCGGGCATGCTGACCGCCGAGCCCATCGAGGGCTGAGCGAGTCACGCGACTCGACGGCGCCGTATCTGCGCTGTATCGCTGAACTGCTCGACGCGTTGGGCCCGACGGTGTTCCGTCGGGCCCTTCGTGCGTTTCGACTCGTACACGCCGCGTCCCGACCGGTTGCCTTGACCCTTCATCGCCGATGGCGTACCTGTGGGCGGCGACACGCGACGCGCAGGCGATCCGGAGGGTGGGCGACGAGGGTGGACCGGATCGAGAGCGGCGCGGACGCGCCGAAGGCGGGCAGGCGTGCGCTGCCGGTGGACACGTTGCTGGACGTGCCGCTGAGCCGTGCCGGCGACCGGGCCCGGGAACTGGGCGAGGCGGGCTTCGACGGGGTGTTCACCTTCGAGGGCCCCACCGACGTGTTCCTGCCGTTGGTGCCGGCCGCCGCGGCGGGCGTGGACATCATGACCAACATCGCGGTGGCCTTCCCCCGCAGCCCCACCCACCTCGCGCACACCGCGCACGACCTGCACCTGGCCTCGCACGGCCGGTTCCGCCTCGGCCTGGGCACCCAGATCCAGGCCCACATCGAACGCCGGTACGGCGCGAAGTGGTCGCGCCCGGTGGCCCGGATGGCCGAGACGCTGCGCGCGGTCCGCGCGGTGCTCACGTGCTGGCAGCGGGAGACGCCGCTGGACTTCCACGGCGAGTTCTTCGACCTCACGCTGATGCCGCCGACGCTGCGACCGGGTCCGAACCCGTACGGGCTGCCGCCGCTGCTCGCGGGCGGGGTGGGCCGGCGGATGATCACCATGGTCGCCGAGCACGCGGACGGGTTGCTGGTGCACCCGCTCAACACCGACCTGTTCGTGCGCGGTCCGGTCACCGACGCGGTGAAGGACGGCCTGGTGCTCTCCGAACGCGGCCGGGAGCAGTTCTCGGTGATGCTCGACGTGATCGTCGCCGCCGGGCGCACCGAGGAGGAGATGCGCGCCGCGGTGAAGGGGGCCAGGGCGATGGTCGCGTTCTACGCCTCCACGCCCGCCTACCGGCCGGTGCTCGACGTGGAGGGCTACGGGCCGCTGCAGGCCGAGTTGCACGCGCTGATCCGGGCCGGCCGCTGGCCGGACATCCCGCACGCGATCGACGACACGCTGCTCGGCCGGGTGGTGGCGATCGGCGAACCCAAGGACGTCGCGGCCCAACTGGCCTCGCGCGCACACGGGGTCGCCGATCGCCTGGGGTTCTACCTGCCCTATCGGGCCGACCCGGCGTGCGTGTCCGAGGTGCTGGACGAGCTGCGGGCGCTCACCTGAGGTGGGCGGTGAGTTGGTAGGGCGGTGGGTCGGTGTCGGCGCGGCGGGCTTTCGGCCGACCGCGCCGGGGTCCGGCTGTTGCTCGGGTTGCTCGAACTGCTCGGGTCGTTCCGATTGATCGGGTCGTCGCGGCTGCTTCGGCACGTGGTGTGCCGGTGCGGTCCCAGCCGAGTCGCCCCACCGCGCGGCGCAGGCGCTTGAGGTCGCGCAGGCGGCGTTCGTAGCCGGCGCCGATCACGATCAGGAGCAGGCCCGCCGTGCCGAGGACGGCCCAGCGCGGCACCGCGTCGTACACCGGCGCCAGGTGCGGCAGCAGGTGCACCAGCCCGACCGTGGCCGGCACAGCCGCGCCCGGGACCGGCACCGTCGAGGCACCCGCGTGCGCTGCGGTCATCGCCGCGTCGACGCCGCCGAGGGCGTCGGCGAAGGCGGCTGCGAGCGGCCGGATCAGGTGGCGGGCCGGGAGCGGAGTGTGTTGCTCCGGTTGGTCGGTCGGGCCGTCGCCGACGGCGCGGGCCGCCGGAGCGGCGTACGGGTTGTCGGCGTCGGCGTCGTGCGGTGGGTGGGCCGAGGCGTTCGGGACATCCGGGGTGCTCGTGGGGCTCGGGGTGCTTTCGGAGGGACTGCTCGGAGCTGTGCCGGCCTGCCGTGTCGGCGGGGTGGTCGCTTGGATCGGGTCGGAGAGATTGGCGGTGTCTTGTGCCGATACGTGATCGTCGGCCGCCACCGTGTGCTCCGGGGCGGTCGCCGGGCTCGGCTCGGGCGCGGGGCGTCCCGGCGACAGGACGGCGGTGATCGTGAGGCCGCCGGCGACGATCGCCCAGACCACGATCGAGGTCAGCGGGTGCGCCGTCGCCCACACCAGGGCCGATACGCCGTGCGCCAGACCGACGAGGGGCAGCAACGGCCGTACCCGCCAGGCGCAGCCCCAGCCGGCGGCCACCACCGGATGCCGGCCGAGCGCCGCCCACAAGGGCAGATCCAGGGCCGGCGGCAGGTACGAGCACCGCGAGGGGCCCGGCCCGGAAGTCGCGCGGCACCGCGAACAGCGGAGCCATCGCGACCAGGACCACGAACAGCAGACCGACGCCCGTCCACGCGAGCGGCAGATCCGACTCCTCGCCTACGGGCCGGGTGGCGAGCAGCACGGCCGTGGCCGCGAGCGAGCCGGCCATCGCGCTTGCGGACGCCAGGTGCCGCACCACGGGAGCCCGACGCAGGACGAACGCGATCCCGCCGGCGATCGCGGCGAGTCCCAGCATGGTGCCCGCCGACGCGTCGCTCGCGCCTTCGGCGAAGGTCAGGGTCACGGCGGTCAGGCAGTGGCAGAGCACGCCGACCTCGGCGACGATCCGCAGGCCGCGCGCGGCCTCGGCGTAGACCCGGCGCAGCAGCACGACGTCCGCCGCCCGCGGCGACGGCGCCCGGCCAGGCCGCCCGGGACGAGGGCGGGCGCCGCCCCGGCAACGGCCGCCCGGTCGACACGAGATCGAGGCGCGAGAGGTGGTGTCGTAGGCTCGCCGTGCCGGTCGGAACACGGGCCGGTCGCGACGAGGACCAGGAGCAGCGATGAGTACCGGATCCCGACCCCGTGTCGTCCTCGGCGTCGCCGGCGGCATCGCCGCGTACAAGGCGTGCGAACTGCTGCGCAGGTTGACCGAGTCCGGGCACGAGGTCCGGGTCGTGCCGACCGCCTCCGCGCTCAACTTCGTCGGCGCGGCCACGTGGTCGGCGCTGTCCGGGCAGCCCGTGGCCACCGGGGTGTGGGATGCGGTGCACGAGGTCCCGCACGTACGGATCGGCCAGAACGCGGACATCGTCGTGGTCGCTCCGGCGACTGCCGACCTGCTCGCCAAGGCCGCGCACGGCCTCGCCGACGACCTGCTCACCAACACGCTGCTCACCGCGCGATGTCCGGTGATCTTCGCCCCGGCGATGCACACCGAGATGTGGGAGCACCCGGCCACGGTGGAGAACGTCGCGACGCTGCGCCGACGCGGCGCGATCGTGATCGAGCCGGCGGTGGGCCGGCTGACCGGCAAGGACACCGGCAAGGGGCGGCTGCCCGATCCGGAACAGATCTTCCAGGTGGTCCGGCGTACCCTCGTGCGCGGAGTGACCGTGCCCGACCTGGTCGGCCGGCACGTGGTGGTCACCGCCGGCGGCACCCGCGAGCCGCTGGACCCGGTCCGCTTCCTCGGCAACCGCTCGTCCGGCAAGCAGGGCTACGCGCTCGCCCGCACCGCGATCGCGCGCGGTGCGCGAGTGACCCTGATCGAGGCCAACACCGGCCTGCCGGACCCGGCCGGGGCCGATGTGGTGCACGCGGGCACCGCACTCGATCTGCGCGACGCGGTGCTCAAGGCGGCGGAGGACGCGGACTGCGTGGTGATGGCCGCGGCCGTCGCGGACTTCCGCCCGGCGACCCGGGTCGACGGCAAGATCAAGAAGACGGACGCGGAGCCGGAGCCGATCGCGCTGGTCAAGAACCCGGACATCCTCGCCGAACTCGCCCGCGACCGGCTCCGGCCCGGCCAGGTCGTGGTCGGCTTCGCCGCGGAGACCGACGACGTACTCGCCAACGGCCGCGCGAAACTCGCCCGCAAGGGCTGCGATCTGCTCGTGGTCAACCGGGTGGGCGAGGAACTGACCTTCGGCACCGACGTGAACGAGGCGATCGTGCTGGCCGCCGACGGGAGTGAAACGCCGGTTCCGCACGGTCCGAAAGAGGACCTGGCGGACGTGGTGTGGGACCTCGTCGTGCCCCGTTTCGCCTAGTTCTCGTGTCCCGTTTCGACGGGTTCGTCGTTCGATTCGAACGCGCGATCGCGCCAGGTTCACACAAAGTGAGCAACGCCACGCCGTCCATGTCCTGGGACACCCCGTCCCTCGGCGGGGGTCTGGGGGATAAACTCGGGCCCAGTATTCGGTGGACCCGCCCGTCCCGACCTGTCCGGACGGCCCGGGTCCATCTGCCAGCCAGCAGCCGCTGCAACCCCAGGGAGCGATGTGTCCCGCCGTCTGTTCACCTCTGAGTCCGTGACCGAAGGTCACCCGGACAAGATCGCCGACCAGATCAGCGATTCCATCCTGGACGCGCTCCTCAAGGAAGACCCCAAGAGTCGGGTCGCCGTCGAGACGCTGATCACCACCGGCCAGGTGCACGTGGCCGGCGAGGTCACGACGCAGGGCTACGCCGACATTCCCACGATCGTGCGCGAGCGCGTCCTGGAGATCGGCTACGACAGCTCGAAGAAGGGCTTCGACGGCGCCTCGTGTGGCGTCTCGGTGTCCATCGGCGCGCAGTCGGCCGACATCGCCCAGGGCGTCGACACGGCGTACGAGAACCGGGTCGACGGCGACGAGGACGAGCTGGACCGCCAGGGTGCGGGCGACCAGGGCCTGATGTTCGGTTACGCGTGCGACGACACGCCCGAGCTGATGCCGCTGCCGATCACGCTCGCCCACCGGCTGGCCAAGCGCCTGGCCGACGTGCGCAAGAACGGGACCATTCCCTACCTGCGCCCGGACGGAAAGACCCAGGTCACCATCGAGTACGACGGCGACCGCCCGATCCGCCTCGACACGGTCGTGGTCTCGTCGCAGCACGCGGCCGACATCGACCTGGACTCGCTGCTCGCGCCGGACATCCGCGAGTACGTGGTGGAGCCGGAGCTGGGCGGCCTGGGCATCGAGACCGAGGGCTACCGCCTTCTGGTCAACCCGACCGGCCGGTTCGAGATCGGCGGCCCGATGGGCGACGCCGGGCTGACCGGTCGCAAGATCATCATCGACACGTACGGCGGCATGGCCCGGCACGGTGGCGGCGCGTTCTCGGGCAAGGACCCGTCGAAGGTGGACCGCTCCGCCGCGTACGCGATGCGCTGGGTGGCCAAGAACGTGGTGGCCGCCGGGCTCGCCCGTCGCTGCGAGGTGCAGGTCGCGTACGCGATCGGCAAGGCCGCGCCGGTCGGCCTGTTCGTGGAGACCTTCGGCACCGAGTCGGTGCCGGTGGAGACCATCCAGGCTGCCGTGGGCACCGTGTTCGACCTGCGCCCGGCCGCGATCATCCGGGACCTGGACCTGCTCCGCCCGATCTACGCGCAGACCGCCGCGTACGGCCACTTCGGCCGCGACCTGCCGGACTTCACGTGGGAGCGGACCGACCGCGTGGACGCGCTCAAGGCCGCCGCGGGCGCCTGAGCCGCCGGCTCTCCCCGCCCTGTGATTCGCCGCCGGCCGCGGCGCGGGCCCCTCGGGGTTCGCGC
>NZ_JBEXCV010000045.1:0-57206 GCF_040605455.1 Embleya sp. NPDC005575
CGAGGCTTCTTCTTCCCCATACGCTCCATGATGGACATCCTCCCAAGAGGGGCAAAGCCCTCAGACAGGGTGTCCGTCAAACCGGATCAAGCCCACTGCTGGAGGCGACGGCGAAGGCTTCCGGCACCAGCGTGGAGAAGCTCGGCGCGGCCCCCGAAGCGAGCGAGGCGCCCGCGCCCCGAGACCTGAGCCACTTCGCCGGAACGACACTCGACGCGGCCGACATCGAGTCCGCCGCCCTCCGGTACCGGCTGCCCGGTCCGGCGATGGAGGGCTTCATGACCAGCCTGGCGGCGATCGAGGAGGTGCTGTCGGAGCGGGCCGCCACGCTCGGCGTCGAGATCGTCCGGGGCGCCGACGTCACGGCCGTGACGCAGGACGACCAGACCGTGACCGTCACCGCCGCCGGACAGCGGTACCAGGGGCGCTGGCTGGTGGGATGCGACGGCGGGCACAGCACGGTCCGCACGCTCGCAGGCTTCGACTTCGTCGGCACCGAGCCCCTGTTCACCGGCTACGCCGCCCAGGTCACCTTCGCCGACCCCGGCCGGCTGCCCCTCGGGTTCAACCCGACGGCGAACGGCATGTATCTGCGTACGCCGCTCGAAGGACACCTGGGGATGATGGACTTCGACGGGGGTACCTTCGACCGCTCCCAGCCGCTCACCCGCGAGCACCTCCAGACGGTGCTGCGCCGCATCACCGGCACCGACGCGACGCTGACCGAGGTTCACCTCGCTTCCAGCTTCACCGACCGCGCGATGCAGGTGACCACCTACCGCCGGGGCCGCGTGCTGCTCGCCGGCGACGCCGCCCACATCCACTCACCGCTCGGTGGACAGGGACTCAATCTCGGCATCGGCGATGCCCTCAACCTCGGCTGGAAACTCGCCGCCGCCGCGCACGGCACGGCGCCGGACGGCCTGCTCGACACCTACACCAGTGAGCGCCATCCCGTCGGCGCCGCCGTGCTCGACTGGTCCCGCGCCCAGGTGGCGACGATGAATCCGGGCCCCAACGCCCCGGCGCTGCGCCGGCTGATCCACGACCTGATGAGCACCCCCGACGGCGCCACGCACGTCTACCGCAGGACGTCGGGTCTGTTCAACCGGTACGACCTGGCCGACGAGCACCCGCTCGTCGGCCGCACCGCGCCCGACTTTTGCTTCGAGGACGGCACTCGCCTGGGCAATCTGCTGCACCAGGGTCAGGGCGTCGCACTCGACTTCGGCACCCATCGCGTGCTCCAGGACGCGGCCGGGGAATGGAAGGGCCGGATCCGGTACGCCGCGGGACCGGTCCGCAACGATCTCGGTTTCACCGCCCTGCTCGTCCGCCCCGACGGCGTCGTGGCGTGGGCGAGTGAGCACACCCCCCAACGTGAGGCGTTCGCGCAGGCCACCGCCCGGTGGTTCGGCACTCCGCAGAGCTAGGAACGCTCGACGGTACCCGGCCCGACGAGGCGGTTTGCCGACGGCCTTCAAGGCCGAACGCCAAAATGCTGAACCTCGCCGGATTCCCCATCCCTGGTCTCACCATTCCGGCCTCGGCCGCGACATCGCGCGATTCGTCGGGACGGCGCCGCCGGGCCACGCCGGTCCCCGCGGCGATGCCGGCCGACGGCGGTTGCTCCGGTCGCCGTGTTCCCGAATCAGGCGAGGTACGCGACGACGGAACCGGCCGATACCCACGGGATGGGCGCCTCCGCCGGCTTCATCCGCGGCGTCGCGCCGGCCATCGTGCTCGGCCGCCAGTGACAGCGGATCGTGTCTCCCCGCGGATGGGGCGCGCGCTGATCACCGCAGGCGCGGTCTGCCGTTGACGACCCTCCACCTCGCCATGATCGTCACCTCGGGCGAGCCCCATCGGCCCGGTCGAACGTGGCGCCTTGTCCGTTCCCGATCGACCTCGTCTGCGCCGGAGCGTCGATCCGCAAGCGGCGGACCGCGAACGACCGGTCTGCACACCCCATCACCTCCGGACCCCCGGGTGACTTCGAACCCGGTGCGTATCACCGTCCCGGACACCAATCCCGAAACCGAAAGCCCAAGGAGCCCGATTATGCACACCACCCACAACTCCCCCTCGGCTCCGGTAGGTTCGAACCCTCCCGGATGGGTGCGCACCTGGGGAGCCGCGCCGCAGGCGCCGGACGACTCCGTCTCCGGCATCGAACCCTTCGAGAACGCGACGCTGCGCCAAATCGTGCGCGTCAGCGGTGGCGGAGGCCGCATCCGGATCCGTCTCAGCAACGAGTACGGAAACGCCCCCGTGACCATCGGCGCCGCCCGTATCGGCCTCGCGGACTCCGACCGCGAGATCCGGCACGGCAGCGCTCGTGCGGTCACGTTCAGCGGCCGGCCGACCGCCATCGTCCCGCCCGGCGCGCCGGTCCTCAGCGACCCCATCGACCTGGACGTTGCCGCGCTGTCGCGGCTGACGATCAGCATCCACCTGCCCGGCCGCGTCGCCGCCGTCACCTGCCACGGCACCTTCCACGCGCTCGGCTGGATCATCCCCGGCGACGCGACCACCTTCACGTCGCTGCCCACAGGCGCAATCCCCCTGCCGGCGCAAGCCCTGATCACCGCCGTGGAAGTACAGCCCGACAACCCCACCCGCGCCATCGCCGTCCTCGGTGACTCCCGCGTCGACGGCTTCGGCTCCAGCCCCGGCGCGGATCGGCGCTGGACCGACCTGCTCGCCGAGCGGCTGGACACCCGCGGCGGCCCGGCGTGCTGCGTGGTCAGCCAGAGCATCAGCGGAAACCGACTGCTCACCGACGGGATCGGCACCGCCGCCATCGCCCGCTTCGACCGCGACATCCTCGCCACCCCGGGCCTCGGCCACGTCGTGATCGCCGTCGGCAACGACCTCGTCTTCTCCTTCGCGCCCGACACCGAGGAGAACTCCGAGTTCCTCGCGATGTTCCCCGGCGACCCGGTTGGCGTGGACGACATAATCGCCGCCCACATCCAGGTCGCGACCCGAGCCCGCGCGCACGGCGCAAAGGTGCACGCCGCGACCATCGCTCCCTACGGCGCCTCCGAAATGTACTCGCCCGAGGGTGACAAGGCGCGCGAGCAGGTCAACTCCTGGATCCGCACGAGCGGTGCCTTCGACGGCGTCCTCGACTTCGATGCCGTGTGGAGCGACCCCTCCGATTCCACCCGTATCCGCAGCGACCTGCACATGGGTGACAACCTCTACGGCAACGACGCCGGCTACCAAGCCCTCGCGGAAGCCGTCGATCTCTCCCTCTTCGACTGGGCACCGCCCTTTCGGGGTCTCGGACGCACCCGGCCCCGGCCGTCGTCAAACGATCGGCTGAGACGACAGCCGAGGCGGAGCACTGTGGAATCGAAGGCGTCATCCGACAGCACGCACAGTCGGCACTGCATCGGTGATCTCACCCGGCGCGAACCCGTCACTGCTGCGCTTGCACCGGATCGTGCCGCCCCGGGCCGGCGTATGCGTCCGCCGCTGCGCTGGGCCGGTGGATGCGCGGACGACCCTCCTTTCTGACCCGGGAGGACGACTGGGCGTGGGTCAGGGTCCGTCTCCTCGACGGCTGGGACGTGGTGGCGCGAGGTGGTCCGGCACGAAGCGGGATGGCATCGCTGTTCACGCGACGCGCTTCGTGCCGGAATTCACCGTAGTGTCGCTGGATGGGCGCATGATGATGAACACCACCGTCTGAGGCAACGGCAACGGCAACGTCGCCATCCGCCCCTGGCGTCTGCCGGCGGAGCCGTCTCTCGCCTTGACAGTGGACTCAGTCGTTCCAGGTCAGAGCGTCTCCATCGACGAACTTCGTCGTTCAGGGACGGTTCGTCGAGCAAACGACACGAAGTTGAGACTCCAGCGCCCGACACCTCGTGAGACTGCGCGAGAAGCAGCAGGTCACGAAGGCGGCCTCCGACGCGAGCCGCGAGACCCTACAAACTGTGTAGGTTCTCAAAACGCGTGTCAGATTCTCAGTCACGATGTCAGATGAGTGTCAGATCTGACATGGATCTGAGAACATGCGACTTTTCTTGATAGGTGACACCTGATCGCGATGGTTGCCGCCGATGGCAGGGGCAGTGCCACGTCGCTCATGCCGTAACAACATGGTGCGCGATTGCCTGGGGCAACGCGTCCCGGGCGGAGCGGGACTATCGAACGTGCTGGGTAAGGCCGAACAGAGCACCGGTGGGATCGCGCATGGCCACGTCTCCGTTGGAGTCCTGGCGAACTTCGGTCGCACCGAGCTGTCGGGCCTGCTTGGCGTCGGCATCGGGTCTGTTGCTGGCGAAGCTGACCAGCCAGAGTGATCGCTGCACTGTTGGTTTCCCTGGCGGCTTGCCGGTGGCGGCGATGGAGTTGTCCGGCAACCGGAACTCGGTGTGCTCAGGGTTGGAGTTCCAGTGCAGTGCTGGTCGGTAGAAGGCGGCGGCATGCGCGGAGTGGTCGGTGAGAAGGCTGATGCCGGCGAAGGTGCCCGGTTCGTGGTTCAGCTGCACGCCGGTTTGGGTGCCGGGCTGCCAGAGTGACAGTGGTGCGCCGACGGGGTCGAGAGCGACGGCGTAGTGGCCGAGTGGCCCGACTTCGGTGGGTGCCACGATGATCTGGGCGCCCAGGTTCGTGAAGCGGGTGGCGGTGGCTTGGATGTCCGACACGGTGACGTTGATCGTCCAGTAGGGTGCGCCTGCGTCCTCGGCCGGCCCCAGGGCGGCGACGAGATGTCCGCGCAGCGTGCAGAGCCGGTAGCCGTTGGGGTCCGGTTGGGCGACGGTCCAGCCGAACAGCGCGGTGTAGAAGGCCGTCGTCGTCTCCGTGTCGGGAGTGCCGAGGTCGATCCAGCTCACGGTGTTCTCGGGGTGTCGCGTGATGTTCATCGAGATGCCTCTCCGTTGGGACCGCCTCGCTCCGGCAGTGGAGCGAGGCGGTGTCCAGAGCTGACTCCGCGGCGCCCTGCGGTGTCAGGTGTAGTAGGGCGAGTTCAGGTCGATACTGGCGTCCTTGACGATGTCGCCGTCGAACAGTCGTGTCGTTGCCGGGGCTCCGGCCCGGCGGGCTTCTTCGGCGAAGGGGCCCTGGGCGAAGGCCAGGGCGTTCTCGGCGCTGTCGAACTCGTAGAAACCACCGATGGTGTGGGTGCCGATCCCGGACAGCCACGTCTTGCGGATCAGGCCCGGCGCGGTCTTCAGAGCCACGTTGACCTGGTGCCAGTCGAACTGATCGAACGGCACTGCCGCTTGGATCTCGGTGTAGAGAAAGGTCTTGCCCATCACGAACCTCCGGTTTTGGGGGCTTTCCAGCCCACCCCACTAGTACGTGCGTCCTAGTGGGGTGAGCATGGACTAGGATGTCCGTACTAGTCAAGGGGGTCGCGATGGCCGCGGACACGAAGTCCCGCATGATCAGCGCAGCGATCGGACTGCTGCAGCGCCACGGCCTGGCCGCGATGTCCTTCACCGACGTCCTGGCCGAGAGTGGGGCCGCGCGCGGAGCGATCTATCACCATTTCCCGGGCGGCAAACAGCAACTCGCGCTCGAAGCCGCTCGCCGCAACGCGGAGGACGTTCGCAGCCACCTGCAGGAACTGCCGGCCCGCACGCCACGCGAAGTCGTGGAGGCGTTCCTTGGCAACGTCCGCCCTGTCGTGCGGGCGTCCGCCGGGGGCGGCGGTTGCGCAGTCGCGGCGGTCACCGTCGACGGCGGTGCGGCCATTGCCGACCAGGGCAGCCTGCGCACTGTCGCGGCCGAAGGGTTCGCCGGCTGGGCCGGCGAACTCACCGGAAAACTCACCCACGCCGGAATGAGCTCATCCCGGGCCGCCGATCTGGCCACCCTCATGATCGTCACACTCGAAGGCGCCCACATCCTGTGTCGCGCTGCGGGCAGCATCGCCCCTTTCGACAGAGCTGCCGCGGCCCTGCTCTCCGGCCTCCCGAGCTCGGGTTGAGCCGGTGCCGGAACACCACAACGTGGCGCGCTGACACGATCAGGCTTCTGCCATGGCATGCACATGGCTGTGCGGGCTGGGTGTTGCTGTGACGCAACACCTTGGCCGCACGGCCTTGTCCCATCGTGTCTTCACCGGCCTCCAGCGCCGTCGACTCGGTTCGCTGATCGCAGAGTTGGCCGAGGCGTGGATGGCCGCCGAGGAGGGCCGACTGCACGAGCGTCGAGGCCGCAGCCGGTTGCGTGCGGTCGGCGCGGGACCGAATCACCAGCTGGTGTTCACCGACCGGGTCATCGCCACGCTGGTCCTCCTGCGATTCCAGCTCCCGCACGGGGCTCTGGCCCTGCTCTACGGAGTGGACCGCTCCACGATCACCCGGGCTGTCCACGAGGTCCGTCCCCTTCTGGCCGCTCGTGGCTTTGCTGTTCCCGGGCAGGGTGACCGGCGGCTTCGCACTCTCGCGGACGTCTTCGCCTATGCGGCGGTTGAGGACGTCGAGCTGCGGCTGGACGGGACGGAGGTCCGGGTTCGACGACCCCGGGCGAACAAGCCAGGCCGTCGCGTCTACGTCTCGGGCAAGATGCGGCAGAACACCAAGAAGGCCACCGTCGTCACTGACGGGCAGGGCCGCACCCTGTGGGCCGGGGCCTTCCGGCCCGGCCGAATGCACGACCAGACAGCCGTGAAGACCGAGGGAATCTGCGAGCTGTTCGAGCAGTACCCCCAGGTCAGGGCCAAGGTCGACGCGGGCTACCGGGGACTGGCCAAGCAATTCCCCGACCAGGTCCAAGCCCCGCCGCTCAAACCGAAGAAGGGCGCCGCGCCCGAAGACATCGCCGCCTGGGACGCAGCCCGCCATCAGCAGTCCTCGGAGCGCATCTGCGTCGAGCATGCCAACGCTGAACACAAGCAGTGGCGAACCCTCCAGCGCTACCTCGGACGCCGCGAGTACTTCGACGGGACCTACGCCGCAGTCGCCGCCCTGGTCTCCGACCGCGCCGCCGAGAGGTGAGCACCCATCAGACAACCCGCCAGGCCAACACGCCCCGACCTCATTCGTACACAAGGCCGTAAGGGACCTGGGGGTGCCCCCTGGCGGCTGATGTGGGGGTTCGGTGGGGTGTAGGAACGGTCGGAGGGCGGAGTCCGTTGGACGTGCATGGACCTGAACATGCGAGCGGGACATCAGGGGACGGGACCTGGTGCGATTACCCCCGACGGCTGCGCGGTCGAGCTGTATTCGCGGCTGCCGGTCGGGGCCGAGCCTGACATCATCGTCGCGGCGGTGCCGGCGGGCGCGCACATCCTGGAACTGGGCTGTGGTGTGGGGCGGGTGACCCATCCGCTCTTGGAGCGGGGCTTCACGGTGACTGCGTTGGACGAGTCCCGGGAGATGCTGGAGCGCGTCCGCGGGGCGCGCACGGTGTGCAGTCCGATCGACGACCTCGACCTGGGTGAGACGTTCGATGTGGTGATGCTGGCGTCGTTTCTTGTCCACGCTGGAGATGTCGATGTCCGACAGGCGCTGTTGCGCGCCTGTGTGCGGCATGTCGCTCCAGGAGGCTGCGTACTGCTGCAGCGGGAGGGCGAGGGGTGGCATACGGACCTGCCGCGCGAGCGTGTCGACCCCAGTGGCTTCACTGCGCGGATCGTGTCGTCGGAGCCGGTCGGTGATGGGGTGCACTCGGTGTATGCGGAGTACGAGTTTCCGGACGCCACATGGACACAGACTTTCCTTTCTCGGCCGCTGACAAAGGAACAGTTCGAGGGGGCACTGGCGGGGGCGGGTCTGACGGTGGACAAGTACCTAACGGCGGACCAGACGTGGGTGCGCGCGGTTCTTGCAGGCTGAGGCATTCCCTGTCGGTGTACGACGATGAGATTGATGTTGACCGTCAGGTCGGCGGCTGCCATGACGGCCAGGGCGATCGTTGTTCGTGCTGGTCGTCGTCGCTGCTCAGGTCTGTCGGCTGAATTCCAGGTGAAACCACCAATTGGGTATCTCCCTTTGTAAAGAGTCGCACTGCTTCGAACTTCGAAGCTGGTGTCAACCGGACCGAAAAACAGGCGAAGGCGCCAACAAAGAACGACCTTCCGGTGCCAAGTAGAACGACCAGATCGACCGCAGGCTCCAGGTCAACACGCCGGCTCGGTGTCATCTATCTCGAAAGGTCGCAGAACAGCAGGTTGAGACGTCACTCGTTCGAGTGATGCCTCAATCTGCCGCCCTGTCTCTTGCTTAGCCGGTGGGATCGTATTTCCGGATGGTGCAACCCGGGACTTGGGGGCGCTATGACGGCCGAACCTATACCTGAACACATCACGGTGAGTCTGCGCCGCAGCAACGGCTCCGTGGCCGAGGACCGTACATGGGCCTCGACGCAACTGGGCGAGCTGTCAACGGCCGTACCTTGGCGGACATTTCGTTGGCGCGCAGGTCAGAAGCACTACTCAGGCGCCTACTGGTCGGGGACGACGCGTGACCACGTGATCTACGAGTCGCGTCTGGAACTTGCCCGGCTGCTCTTCGCCGATTTCGATCCGGCCGTACATCGCATCCTGGCCCAGCCCTTCTGCTGAAAGCGGAGCTGGACAGGAAGGTCCGTAAGCACATCCCGGATTACTTGCTGATCACTGACGGGGGGCCGGTCGTGGTGGATGTCAAGCCGCTTAGCCGGTTGTCCAAGCCCGAGGTCGCCTTCACCTTTGAATGGACCCGTCGGGCAGTGGAATCCCGGGGATGGCAGTACGAGGTCTGGAGTGAACCGTCGCCAGCAAGGCTGGAGAACATTCGGTTCCTTGCGGGCTACCGCAGGGACTGGCTGTTTGACCCCGAACTCGTGGAAGAACTCCGCAACGCCGAAATTGACGGCACGCCGCTGGGTCAGGTCGTACGGTGTCTTCCCGGCCGTCCGGTACCGCAAGTCCGGTCAGCGGTATACCACTTGCTCTGGACTCACCGCCTCGTCACAGACCTCGATCAGCCGCTCAGGGCCACGCAGATCCTGAGGACAGTGGCATGAGCAGGGCCGCAGCCCGCGTCGGGGTGGGTACGCGCTTCCGCTACGACGGAGAGACCGTCGAGGTGGTCCGAGATGGCAGCGACCACCTCGGGCAATGAGGTCGTCCTGAAGGACGGCCGGGGGCGACTCGTGCGCTTGTCCCTCAAAGGGCAGTGTGCATCGTGAAGTTGCAGGTCACCGGTGTGGTGTGAGGGGGGCCGTAGGGGGACTCGTGCTGGTCGGCGGCCGGTGTCCATGGCGAAGATCGTCCGACCGGTCAGCTGGAGTGCTTCTCGGGTTCTGCTGTACTTGCTCGGGGGCTGGCCAGCACTCTGGAATCATTCCCCGCGCCAGGCGGCTGACCGGCCACCAGGGCACACCGCAGCGAGTGGCGCCGATGCGCGCAGGACGGAGTGCAAGTCATGATCCTCCCGAAGGTCCGGGACCCTCGCTTCGTGACGATCCGCCGTGGTGGAACTCTCACTGATGCGGATCACCGTCTCCTCGCTCTATGGGCTGCCTCGTGCGCAGAGCATGTCCTTGGCCACTTCGAGTCGGCCCAGCCTGGGGACCCGCGACCGCGCCAGGCGATCGAGCATGCCCGGGCCTGGGTACGTGGCGAGGTCAAGATGATGCAGGCTCGCGCGGCGGGCGGCCATGCGATGGGGGCAGCCAGAGACCTGCGCGGGGCAGCACGGCATGCCGCGTACGCCGCAGGCCAGGCCGGGGTTGTCGCCCATGTCGCCGCGCACGAGCTCGGCGCGGCTGCCTACGCGATCAAGGCCGTACGTGCAGCGGCGCTGGAAGGCGAGAACGAGACCGCAGGACGACTCGAGTGCCAGTGGCAGCGCGATCAGCTCCCGGAGGCGATCCGTGAGCTCGTACTTGATGACCAGAGGTTGCGCAACGACATCTGCTGGTCGGTGTTCGACTGTTGAGTCGGATTCTGCTGCGTCTGCCGTGGGGGTCCGTCTACGATCCGTCGCTGTGCGGATACGCCGCCGGGTCGCGGGGAGGGTATGGGGATGTCGGAGCTGGAGCGGATCACGGCTCGCCGGAGCGAGTTGGATGCGCTCGCCGAGGAGCTGGGCAAGCAGCTTCAGGAGGTCCAGGCGGAGCGGGAGGAGTTGGTGATCGCCGAGCGGGTCCTGCAGCGGCTGGCTGAGCAGGATCGGGTCGAGGCGCAGGCCGCCGTGCTGGAGGCCCCGGTGAAGGTGCAGGTGGCGGGGCGTGCGGCGCTGCTGGTCCCGCACCGCGGCGAGTGCCCGGACGAGACCGCGCTGCCCGGTGACTACCAGCGGATCTTGTCAATCGTGCGGGCCGCCGGCGGCCCGGTACAGGTGCGGGCGGTGGGCGAGGAGCTGGGCCTGGAAGTGGAGGTGCGTGGGAAGTTGGAGCCACTGCGGGCGAAGCTGGTCAAGCTTGCGGACCGCGGCTGGCTGCACAAACGTGGCGACGGGAAGTTCACCGCCCGCCTGTAGCCGAGCCGGAGGTGTGCGCCGCCACGGCGTAACCTCAGGGTCCCCGGCGGCAGTTGATTTTGGTGTGAAGAAAAACAACCCTCACGCCGAGGGCCCCGATGGTCTTGTCTACACCGCTCGCCTGCCGCTGTCGAGTGCCACCCTGAACTGGCTCGCCGACCTGATACGCGGCCACCTGAAGAAGATCGGCTCCAGGTGGCGGGCCCTGTCCGCCGGGAAGATCGCCGGAATCGTGCTGGCGGTGCTGCGCTTTGACCAGCGGCCCGGCGACCTGGCCGGCGGGAACGGCGTGCACCGCACCACCGTCACCCGGTGGGTGAGGGAGGTCGTGGGCCTGCTGGCCGCCCGCGCCCCGCGCCTGGACCGCGCGCTCAAGAAGATCGCCCGATCGGGTGGCGGGGTGGTGCTGCTGGACGGCTCCCTGATACGCACCCGTCGGCGCACCGGGGCCGAGAACCGGAAGAATTACTCCGGCAAGCACAAATGCCACGGCCTGCTCGTGATCGCGCTCACCGACGACAAGGGCCGCTTGGTGTGGGTCTCCGCGGTCCGGCCCGGACGCACCTCGGAGATCACCGCCTGCCGCCACGACCGACTCACCGCCCATCTGCGCGCGGCCGGCCTCGGCGCGATCGCCGACCTGGGCTTCGTCGGCCTCGACGACAGCGGCCCGGACGCCGACCCAGCGGTGATCACCGGCTACAAGGCCGCCCGCAACCGGCCCTTGACCCGAGGGCAGAAGCTGTCCAACAAGGTGCTGGCCGCGGTCCGGGCGCCAGTCGAGCACGGCTTCGCCCACCTGAAGAACTGGCGCGTGCTCAGCAAGGTCCGCACCGACCCGAAGTGGGCGACCGCGCTGGTACGGGCCCTGCTGGTCCTGACGAACCGCGAAATCGCCCGCTGACCGACGATCTTCGCGAAAGTCATCCGCCCATGACCAGCGTGAGCACGCCGACATCGACGCACACCAGACCCGCGACCTGCAACTTCACGATGCACACCGCTCATTGCGGTGCGCTCTGTACGGCAGCGTTTGCCTCTTTCGTGGGGTTTGATCTCACTTCGCTGGTCTCGTTCTCACTGCACCTGTCACGGTCGCCTCCGGTGTGTACGTGAGTACTGGAGGTGACGATGGACCCGGATCTGATCGAGGTCGAGTGGGCTGATGGGGGCGGTGGTGGGCTGCGGACGTCGGTTCTCGGGGCGGCGGTTCGGGTTGCGTTCGAGTCGGTGCTTCCGGTCCGGCGTTTTGCTTCCTACCGAGGGCAGCGGCACTTTCCGGGGTGGTACTGGGCTGCGACGACCGAGTCGTTGGTGGGATTCGAGTCCTGGCTGGAGCGGGACCGGGCGATGTTGCTCGACCATGATCGGCGGGTGGTGGGGCTGGCGTCGCAGCCGTTCCGGGTGTCGTGGCCGGGGCCGACGCGCCGGATCTCGCATACGCCGGACTACTTCGCACGGTTGGACGACGGCTCGGGGTTGGTGATCGATGTCCGGCCGGCGGACCGAGTGGGGCCGGATGACGCGGTGAAGTTCGCGGCGACCGAGGCGATGTGCAGGGCGATGGGGTGCTGGTCGTTTTCGCTGGTACACGAGCCGGATCCGGTGGAGATGGCCAATGTCCGCTGGCTGTCGGGCTATCGGCACCCGCGCAACCGGGTCGGCACGGTCGCGGCCCGGCTTGAAGAGGCTTTCCACGAGCCGCAGTTGCTGATGGACGGGGCCGAGGCGGCGGGTGACCCGTTGGCGGTGCTGCCCACGCTCTTTCACCTGTTGTGGTGGGGTGACCTGCACACCGATCTGAGGATTCCGCTGAGCGATGGCACCCGGGTCGGACTCGCGGCGGTGAACCATGGGTGAGTTGGCTCCCCGAGGGGTGCTGCGGGTCGGGGACCGGATCCGGTTCGAGGGCCGCACTCGGCAGATCGTCGGACTGGAGGGAACGGCTCTGCGGCTGGTCGGCGAGGAGGGGGACGTCAGCGTGATGGCGGCCTCTCACGTGATGGCCGCCACCGACTTCGAAGTCCTGGGGCAGGCACCCGATGCGGTCCCGGAGGCGACGTTGCCGCCGTTCGCCCTGGTGGACGCGCTGCCTCCGCCGGTGGTCGAGCAGGCCCGGTTCTGGGAACGGCACGTCGTGGAAGTGATCACCGGCCTGCCCCCGGACGCGGAGGAGGGAACCGCTCCTCGTCCCGAGTTCGACCCGGCCTGGCGGACCCTGCTGGAGCGGGAGGCCGCGAAGGTTGCCGAGTTGGTGGCCGGCGGACAGCAGCTCAGCCAACGGACGTTCCTGCGGATGCGTCAGCGTTACGAAGCCGAGGGGCTGTGGGGACTGGTGGACGGCCGGTTCCGGAAGCCGCCGGCGCCGATCCCAGGCACCGGTCGGGTTGACGAACGTGTCGTATCGTCGGCCATCACTCGTCGATCGCCGTCAACCTCTCCCGCCGGTACACCACGTGCGTGCCGTCGCGTTGTCGATCGACCAACCCGGCGCGATACAGCAGTTGCAGGTGATGCGACGCGGTCGAGCGCGCCACGCCTAGCCGGGAGGCGACTTCGGCGGTGGTGGCACCGCCGGTCAACTTGGCAAGGATCAGCGCACGCGTCTCCCCCATCACCTCACCGAGTCCCGTCGCGGCCGGCTTGCGACCCCGCTGGCCGCGCCCGGTGCGCCGATCGGGCCTGGCCGGATAGTGAATGACCGGGCTGCGCCGATCGGGAGATCCCGGCGGATCGATGGCGAACCGCGTGCGGTGGAACCACGGTGAGGGTTGGAAGATCAGGCGCGGCTCGGCGAGACGCGCCCCACGCGGATGCGGATACCGCAACCCGATGTCGATCCCACCGCCGTTCCAGACCACACACCCCGTCGAGATTGTCGATCGCGGCCACGAGCCCCGCGCCCGCCGCCGTACGTGCCCGGGAGGCGATGTCGGCCTCCAGAGAGTCGCGGATGCGCGGCCAATCGGCCCGACGACGGCGTGGAACAGCCGGGCGAGCTGATCCGCGGCGGCCTGCGTCAGGTCCGCCTCGCCCTGCTCCGTCGCACGGGCGAGCTTGCCCGGTAACTTCCCCCGCCGGTGATGATGGCGATCTCATGCCGGATCCGATCGGTTCCGGTGGCGGTGATCACGTGCAACTCCTCGTCCAGATGACCGATGTGCGCCGCTGGAAGCGGACGCAGGAAGTCCGGACAATAGCCGTGCGCACGGCGGGGCCGGAGCGGTCGCCCGAACGCGGTGTCCAAGGCCGTAGTCCCGTGCGGCGGGTTCTGCTCCGTCCCCGACGCCACAACGACCGTGTGCGGACGGCTGGTGCGGAACCTGAGGCGGCCCCGCACCAGCCGAGAATCGTCGTTCTTCGCAGCCGCGGACGCCAGGCCGCCTACGCTCACGGCACGGCGATCACCTGCGGCCGGCGAGGCGACTTCGAGAACACCGCCGTCGACGCACTGCACGCCGAGGGGCTCCGGCTGCCGGCTCCCGGACATCAACGGGCCGGGGAAGGTGCACCGCCACGGCCTCGGTTGCCCATCGCGTCCGCCAAGAAGCTTCCGCGGAAAGGACTCAGGACACTAGCCGACCTGCTCCACTGTCCAGTAATGGGAGGTGACGGGGACCCTCTGCACGACGAGACGGCCTGTGACACCGGGGTTGTCCACCAGACTGCCCCAGGACGCGGAGTGGTCGCCGGGTGTGTGCTCGATGTCGACGTACACAGGGCTTCCCGGACTGTCGGAGCCGACGGAGACGGTCCAGTCCGCGTAAATGTCACCGCAGTTGTCGCTGACGACCACGTGGTAGAAGTCCGTCACTCGCAGGCACGCGTGCCGGCCGGAGCCTTGGGCGGAGACCTCCATCGTCCCGTTGGAGCGTTGCCGCACCTGCCAGTTTGCCGAGGTCGATGCGGTCTCCGTGCAGGCGCCGAGAGATACCGTCCCGACGCTCCCGCCGGTTTTGGGCCAGGTCAGGCACTTTCCGTCGCTGAGTGCCGGGAATCGATAGACACCGTCCATCAGCGGGGCGGCTTGGGCGGGCTGGGCAAGAACAGCAACCGCAGCCAGGGCAGCGGCTGTCACAGCGACGAAACGAGAACGCACGGCTGGGAACTCCTCGGACAGTCGTGGGTGAGCCGATTGCGCGGCGCGAAGCCGTTACGGACTCACCCGCCGCTCGGTTGGCGGCGGGATCGATACTCGAACGCCGGCTCGTCGCGCCGCAGCCCGAGAGGCGTTCCGTCACCCGCCCGGCCGAACGCCGTCACTCCGCGGTGTGAACGGTGTATACGCGTCGCCGTATCCCTTCGGCAGCGACGGCTCGGGCCCCGCTCCGTGCACGCGCACGCCCGTGCCTCCTCGCCGCCGACCAGCGGGATCGGACCGGTTTGCGGACCGACAGAGACGGGCGGACATTCTGCTTTTGAGCAGTTCCCTCCCTGTTCCTCGCGCTCAACCGCTGTGATGGTGCGCGGTTTGTGCCCGTGACGGTGCCCATCGACCCTGGCCATTCATCGAAGGGTGCCGGTCGCGGGTCGGGTCTTCGGTGCCGACAGTGCGACGCGAACGCCGCCCGGATCGCGATGTCAGTCGCGGGGTGCGTGCAGGACCCGGTACCCGGCCTTGCCGAGCAGCCCGTCCAGGTACGCGCCGCTCGCGGCCGCGGTGGCGGCGGTCAGCAGGAATTGGCCCTCGACCGAGAGGTTGTGGGTGGAGGAGGTGCGGGCCTTCGTGAGCATCGCGTCGACGGCGGTGTGCATGGTGGGGTCGGTGGGGGTGTGCAGGACGAGCGCTGGTACCAGGCGTCGCTCGGCGTCGCGTCGGGCTTCGAGGCGGCCGCCCCACCACGCGTCCCCTGCGTCGGTGATCAGGTCGTACAGCTGGTGCGCACGTACTCCGCCGTCGAGGGCGAGCCCGACTGGGCGTGGGCCCGGATCGACACCACTGTCGCCGTCGACTTCGCCTTCCACGCGGACGACGCCCGGATCGAGGCCGGCGACCTGCCCGACGTGCAGGACGATCGCGCTCCCTCCGTCGATCTGTGGCTGGAGTGCAAGGGGGTGGAAGCAGATCTTTGCCGACGCCAACGGCCGGTGCCGTGTGCAGGGGGTCGGTGTCGCGGCGACGTCGCACCGGCTCCGACGTCCACTTGAGCGCCTGCGGACCCGACCCGAAGTCGGCGGTGACAGAGACGGGTTGAAGCTCGTGGCCGTCGTCGAAGAACCCGGAACGGGGGCGTATCCGCACGCGCCGCGGAACCTCCTGTCGCCGGCCCTGGCCCACGCGGCGGCCATCCGCGACCACCTCAACGAGCTCTATGTCCGTACCGCCGTCGCGGTGCTCACTGCTCCCGGCGGGCCCTACTCGCGCCATACCCGGGAGCGGGTGCACGGTTGGCTGGCCGTCCTCGCCGGATATCTGCACACCAATACCCCCACCGGACGCACAGTCGCGCGATGGACGTTCGTCCGGAAGCGACCTGGTCCTGCACGACCTCCGGCCTCTGGTCGGTGAGTGACGCGCCCGCAGGATCCACACGGTGCTGATCGCCGTGGTGGTGATGTTCGCAGCGGGCATCGGGACACGCGACTTCGAGTCGTCGACGTACGGCCTCCTGGGCGCGGACGCGACCGCCCTGATCCTCCTTCCCACCCTGGTGGCAAGCACGTGGGGAGCGTGGACGACTCCACGGCATGCCAACCCATCCCGGCGGCGAACCCGCCAGGGCGTCGGGCACTGGGACTGTCGACACCATGAGGCGCGGGCGAACATTGCCTTCCGGAGGCAATCGAGTTGCCCGTGGGAGGCAAGGTCCGGATCCGATGTGTCGACCTCGGGTCGACACATCGCGCGGTGAAGCCGAAGAAGTGCGCGGCGTTCCGAAAGCGTCACGGCGGCGACGACTGTTCGCCGCGATGTACGGGGACCGCTTCCGGCACGTGGAGGGCCTGGGCTGGTACGCGTGGGACACCTACCGGTGGCGCCGTACCGGCGGCGAGACGCCTCGGCGGTGCCGTCGTCGACCTGCGTCACGACAGGGTCGGGGCAGTACCGTCTCGTCCCACGCGCCGGGGTCCGCGTTGCGATCGACGGCGGTGTAGCGGCCCGTCGCGCGGTCGGCGCGCCACACCGTGTCGGGTGCGAACGCGGCGCGTGGCACGGCGAGCAGGGCCCCGCGTACCCACGAGGTGGGGAAGGCGCCCTCGGCGTCGAGGGCGCCCACGATCTCGGCGTCGTCGCGCACTACGCCTTGTCCCGTCCCGGGCCAGGGTCCCCGATGCCGGGCAGCGCGCCGTCCTGCTTCTGCTTGGGATCGGGCTGCGGCGGATCCGGCTGCGGCGCCGGCGGGGCACGTGGCACTGGCAAAACAGCGGCGACCGTGCCGGCTATGTCGCCACCCGCCTGTGGCAACAACACCAGCCGGCCGGGCCGCCCCGACCGTCTGCGGACACTCGTCGCCGGCGGTGCAGCCGGCTGTGCCGATGATCACCCCGAGGCGGCGGTAGTGCTGTCCTCGGCGCTCGGTCTGGTGTCAGCGGCGGGTTTCGATCTTCAGGTCGCCTGCGGTCACCGTGCGGATGTGGTCACTGGCGAGCAGGTCGTGCGGGTAGCCGAGGTCGATCGCACTGACCTTGTCGAGGCGGGCCAGCTGATGGGCGGTGAGGTCGACCTCCAGGGCGCCCAGATTCCCCACCAGCTGCTCCGGGGTGCGAGCGCCGATGACGGGTGCCGTCACGCCCGGATTCTGCAGGGTCCACGCCAGTGCGACCTGGGCGGGTGTGTGTCCCACCTCCGCGGCGATCTCCCGCACGACGTCGGCGATGGCGAGGGTGCGTTCGGTGACCATGCCCAAGCCGGCGTTGAAGCTCTTGCGGTTGCTTTCACCGGAGTCAGCGCCCGTCGCGGTCAGGTCGGCGCGGCTGTACTTGCCGGAAAGCACGCCGCCGCCCAGGGGTGAGTACGGGGTTACTCCGAGCCCCATCGCCCGCGCCATCGGGATCAGGTCACGTTCTCCGCCCCGGTTGATGAGGCTGTACTCGATCTGCAGCGCGACCAGCGGCGACCAGCTGCGCAGGTCGGCGATCGCCTGCATGCGCGAGATCTCCCAGGCCGGAGCATTGGAGATCGCCACGTACAGGACCTTGCCGTGGCGGACCAGGTCGTCCAGGCCGCGCAGAATCTCCTCGACCGGTGTCATGAAGTCCCACACGTGCAGGAAGAGTAGATCGATGTAGTCCGTTTTCAGCTGCCGCAGGCTGGTTTCCACCGACCCGAACAGGCTCTTGCGGTGAGCGCCCCCGGAATTCGGGTCGCCGGGCCGGCGCAATGTCGTGTACTTCGTCGCCAGTACCAGGCTCTCGCGGTGGTCGCGGGTGAATTCGCCCAGCATGCGCTCGGAGCTGCCATTGGTGTAGGTACTGGCCGTGTCGATGAAGTTGCCACCGCGCTCGACGTAGAGGTCGAACAGCTTGCGCGCATCGTCGTGCCCGGCACCCCAGCCCCACTCGGTGCCGAAGGTCGCCGTGCCCAGTGCCAGCGGTGACACCCGCAGCCCGGAACGGCCCAGCAACCGATAGGTGTCGAGGGTGAGTGACATCATGTCCTCCTGTGCTCGTGATCGTCGTCGAGCACCAGCCTGCGACCATTGCCGCCCGACGGTAAGGGAAGGAAGTTCCTGGGAACACCAGTCCTACCCCGGGGCGTTGGACCAGCCATGAGCATCGGCACAGTGGACGTGACACAGGAGCTGGCCGCATTCCTACGGACCCGGCGCGAACGCCTGGATCCGCGGGATTTCGGCCTGCCTTCGCGTCGGCAGACCCGGCGAACCCCGGGACTGCGCCGCGAAGAGGTTGCCGAGCTGGCCGGGGTCAGCACCGACTACATCGTGCGACTGGAACAAGCCCGCGGGCTGCGGCCTTCAGCGGACGTGGTGGAGGGGCTGGCCCGGGCGCTGCGCCTCGCCCCCGATGAACGTGCCTACCTCTTCGGCCTGGCCCAGCAGCGCCCCCGCGATGCCGACGAGCTCGCCACCACTGCGGCGCCATCACTGGCCCGGCTGGTCGCCGACCTGTCGCCGCTGCCGGCCATGCTGATGAACCACCGCTACGACATCCTGGCCTGGAACGGCGAAATGGCGAGGCTGCTACTGGATTTCGACACCCTGCCGCCGTCGCAGCGCAATGCCATGTGGTTGTGTCTGATGCATCCGGAGCTACGGGAGTTCTACGTCGACCGCGAACGCGTCGTGCGGGAGGGGATCGCTCACCTGCGCGCTGCGTGGGCCGCGCATCCGCAGGATCAGGCGTTGAGCGACCTCATCGCCGAATTCATCACGCGTGACGAGCAATTCGCGCGATTGTGGGCCGAGCGAGAAATCAAGGTCAACGGCCGCGGGCGCAAGGTGATACGGCATCCGGACGTCGGTATGATCGCGGTGCATTTCGAAACGCTTACGCCACTTCAAGATCCGGACCAGCTGTTGGTGATCTACCGCGCCGCGGACGATGAGAGCCAGTCCGCATTGGACGAACTGTGCGCACGGTGAGTGATGTGGAACCGTCCGTTCGTGCACTGAGTCGAACCGTCGTGCCGGCCTCTTTCCGGGATCCATCGGCGAAATCCGAGCCGAAAACATGCCGAGATCGCTGCGGCTTTGCCACCGGCCGCGCCGGGCATACGGCGTCGGTGATCGCATGCGCGGCTGAACCCCGAACAACCTCGCCTCGGGTGTCACGTGGCCCGGTGCGACCCGACCGTTCGGGGTCGGGGCGGCCGGGTCGCGGCTGGTGTCCGGGGTGGGGCTGCGGACCCGGGCCGAACCGGGCCTGAGGAAGGCGTCCGCGGCGTGCGCTGCCGGCCGGGGGCACTACGTGCCCGCCCTCGTCACGGACCACTTCGTGACGGATCCGACGATGTCGTTCGGGACCCTTCGGGACCCGTCCACGGGCACCGGCGCGTTCTTGCTCCGATCCGCAGGACACCTGGCACGACGCGCCCCGGATCTGAAGGCGAGCCGGAGCGTGCCGAAGCCCTTCTTGTTCCTTGCCTCGACGATGCACCGGACCGACCGCGACGGTGACGGCGACCCGCATCGACCGAGCGCCCGCACGCCCCTAGGCACTTCGAGGCAAAGCTGACATCGGACCTGCGCGCGGTCGTGGAGCTTGATGCCGAGCGGATCATGCGGTCCGTGCGTGTCCGGTGTACGGGCGAATCCCTGACCGATTGCGCACAGTGTGGCCTGGACCGAACTTCGGGCCGTGGTGTCGAGGCGCTGTGGACAACACGGCCCGGTCCGGGCGTCGAGATCCGGATCGTCGACGACGCGGGGCACTCGCTGCCGACCGGTGTCACCGTCCGATCCGTACCGCCGGCCCTCTTCCCTGTCCGGTGTCATTGCAGTCAGTCGGTCGCGGCGCGCCGACCTGCAGCGACTAAGTTCGATGACACGACGTCCGAGCGTCGAGCGATGGGCCGAACTTACGAACGCGATTCCGATGCGGACGGCCTCCCTGTTGCGGCGGCGTCACCGACGCTCCGCGGCCACCCTGAGATCCGTCACGCTGAGCTGAGTGCTGTGGGGTCACAGGCTGTGGGCGATGGGGTGCAGCGGTTCGTACAGGGGGAGTTCGGCGCCGCTGGGGAGCCGGATCGCAGTCAGTTTGCCCCAGCGCTGTTCGCTGACCGGGCGGGTGATCTCGACACCCTGCGCGCGGAACTCGCCGAGCTGGGAATCAAGGTCATCGCACATCAGGAAGAACTCGTGCTGGGGCGGGCCGTCGGTCGGGTGCACGGCCACCTCGGCCGGGGGCAGTTTGAAGATGAGCCAGCCGCCGCCCGCGTCGACGCCGGGAAAGTCGAGGACGTCACGGATGAAGGCACGGTCCGCCTCGGCGTCCTGGCTGTAGAGGATGACATGTGCACCGCTGATCATGGCTGGCTCCTGCCCGTTGGGGTGCCGGCGGTCGTGTCCCGGCATCCTGGCACGCTCAGTGCAAGAAACCTTCGACTGCATTCGATGACACGACGACTGAGTTGCATGACAACGGAAATTCCCGCTCCGGCGAGCCGGGCGCTGCCCGAATGGCTATGACGGTCGCCGGCGGGCTCTGGCACAAGTTCCGGTTCCGTGATCCGGTAACGCTGGGTGACGAATATGGCTGCGGGGTTGGCTCGGAGATTGCCTGAAAATCGCGTATGAGGCCTGCCGGCCGGCCCAGAATCATCGGACATGGAGAGTGCGTCGTCGCTGGAGAAGGTGCTGTTTCCGGGTCTGTCGGGGGTGTCCCTATCGTCCGTGGACCTGGATGACGGTGTGCTGAAAGTGAAGGCACGGGGGCGGACGGCGAGGCGAACTGCCCGGTTTGAGTGGATGGAAAATGTGTGGCTGGTGCCGGAACAACTGTGGCGGTACCGAGAGTTCGCGGATCGACGTCTCGGGGCTCGCCGAGGAGGTCATGCGGTCGGCTTGTCTCAACCGGAACGACAGCCAGGCCTTGATATCCCTGGTCGAGGGCATCCCCCCGATGGACATCCAGGAGTTCCTCGATGCCGGCGGCAGGAGTCCCCGCTGGTTCGAGACGGCGGTGAGTGGGTCGGCGACGCTGGGGACGATGGCCGCGGCCGCGTCGGTACCGGGGGCGCGGCCACGCTCTGTTCGTGAATTCCGGCGACGATGTCATCGACCAAGTGTTCGGTCGTGAGTGTAGGGCGGACCGGTCTGTCCGAGCGGCTGGTGTCCGGTGGGCGGCGTTGATCCGGTCATGTGGTGGATAGTTCCGGTCAGCTTTGCTCGGGTGGTTCCCGCCTGGTTGGTGGCGTGTCAGGATCACGTGTCTCCGTCGGCTGGAGGTGGGCGCGAGCCGGTCGGTCGGGGTTGTCTGTGCGATGCCGGGCGAGTGGTTGCGGGTGTCGTGCGTGAGGCGGGGCGCGTCGTGGCTGGTTGGGGTTGGCCTGGCCGGTGACGTGCAGGTCTTGGGATGGACGATGACGAGGGGGACTCGTGGCGTTGTCCGATGAACTCGCCCTGCCGGGCGTCGAATCCGGGCGGTTACCGGCGATCGCACGGTTCCTGACGGACAACGAGGGTTGCCGTCATCGGCGTGGAGGTCGTTGCGACCTGGCCGACCTGGCAGATCGACATGCCGTACCTGACCTGCGACCTGAGCTCCCTGTCCGAACTGGGTTTCGGGTCCGCCGCGCTCGCCCTGCCGGCGGCGCCGAACGAGGAGGGCGTCCTGTGGCCCGGGGCGATGGCGGCCCTCGCCTTTCCTGGAGCGGGCCGCGCCGAGCACCTGCTGATGGCGGAGCAGGAGCTGACCGGCGTGTGGCGCGTGGTCGGCTACTTCGCCGACCGTCTCACCTTCGCCTCGCTGACATCACTGGCCGCGCTTCCCTTCGTGGACGCCGACGTCCTCGGGGACGTCGCGCTCCCGGACGAGATCCAGGACATCCTGTCGTCGCTGTACCTGGTCAGCATCGGCGGGGCCTTCGACACCGTGACCGGGCGCTTCCGGGAGATCACGCTCGACCTGCGCCTGGACACCACCGACTGGGAACTTCTCCCGGACGTTCTGACTCTGGACGAACTACGCCTGTGGCTGCACCTGATGACCGCCACACCCGCCCCGGGCACCGCAAGCCCCGGGCCGATCGCCACACAGGCGCGCGAATCCGGCCCGCCCGGCGGGGGATTCTCGGCCGCTCCTTTGCTGCGCGGTGGGTTGTCCGGGCACTGCCGGCTCGACGGCGGTTACGTCCTGGACGCGGCGGTCTCCTTCCCCGACGCCTACCTGACCGCGGTCGTGTGGAACCCGAGCGGCGGCGCCGACCTGATCGGCGATTCCCTCGAGGGGACCGGTCTGCCCTCTGGTATCGCCCTGCGTCGCCTGGCGGTGGGCTGTGCGCCCGGGTCGGGCGTGTACACCCTCGCGCTCGCACTGGACACGAACTGGGAGTTCGCCCCCGGCCTCGAACTCACGGGACTGTCACTCCAGTTGACCCATGGGAGCGCGGCCACGGACGTGGTCTTGACCGGGTTGGTCGACCTGGACGGTGTACCGCTGATTCTCCAGGCCCGCCGCGGCGCCGACGGCTGGGGCGTGGCCGGCGCCGCCTACGGCATCGACCTGGGCGCGGTGGACGCGTTGTTCGAGACGGCGTTCGGCGTGCCCTTGCCGGGTTCCCTCGCGGGCCTGGAACTGACCGAGATTCACGTCGCGTTGAACTCCACACCCGCCGGGTCGGTCACCCTCACCGGGACGCTGCCGATGGGCGACGCCGGCAACCGCGCCGCGTTCACCCTCGACGCGCAGGTCACCAGGGACGGCGGCGGGACGCCGAACGTGACGTTCTCCGGCTCCCTGGACCTGGTCGTCGCGCTGGAGGACATCGACTACCCCATGCGTTTGGACATGGAACTGGATCACGGCGGCACGGGCACGGCATGGAGCGCCCGGTGGAACGCCTCCGACCGGGCCGTGCCCTTGTTCGCCCTGCTGGCCGCGGTCGGCGTGGACGGTATCGACACGGCGGAGCAGGTGTGGCCGGCCGCACTGCGGCCGGAGCTGCGGTCACTGGGGATCGTGTACGACTCGGTGGGCGGCCGCACCGTGTTCTTCGCCGCGGTCGACCCGCTGCAGGTCGTGGTCGCGTCCGGGCGCAACCCGCAGGGCCGCCCGGTCACCGCCGTGCAGGCCGTGGTGGCCGCCGAGGCCGGATTGTCGTCGCTCCCGCTGCTGGAGGGCCTGATCCCGCCTGCCGCGGATCTGATGCTGCATGGGGTTCGACTCCTTTACACCTCGGCCCCCGTGCCCGCGCCGCTGTGGGAGGGCCTGAACGCGGCGATCGTCGCGGCCGGGTCCGAACTGACCCTGCCCGCGCTGGACCCGGGCGTCGACGGCCTGGGCGCGGGAGCGTGGCTGGCGGTCGACTACACACTCCCGGGCATCGCGCGATCGGTGATGTCGCTCCGGCTTGCCGGACCCCGCCCACCGGTCAACCCCCAATCCCTGGAGCCGGCCCAAACCCCGTCGCCGCCGCAGCCGTCCACGGCACCCGGCGCGTGGCTGGACGTGGGTCGCGCGTTCGGGCCGCTGCACGTCGCCAGGATCGGTTTGGCCTACACCGAGGGCACGGTGTGGCTGATGGTCGACGCGTCCTTGTCCGCCGCGGGGTTGACGATCGGTGTGGCGGGCCTGGGCCTGGGCATCGACCTGAACGGTGAGGGCTCGTTCCCGGTGGAAACCCGCCTGGACGGGTTGGGCGTGGGTTTCGAACGCCCGCCGTTGCGCGTGGCCGGCGCCCTGGTCAGCCGCCCCACGCCCGAGTGGCCGGTGCTGGTCCAGGGTTCGTTGACGGTGGAGTTGGCCCCGAAGTTCGCCGTGTTGGCGCTCGGCGCCTACCAGAAGTCGCGAACCGGGGCGGTGTCGTTGTTCGTGTTCGGGCGGGCGTCGGGCCCGTTCGGGGGCCCGCCGCCGTTCCACGTGACCGGCTTCGCCCTCGGGTTCGGCTACCAGTCGAGCGTGCGAATCCCCGAACAGCACGAGATCGAGTCGTTCCCCCTGCTCCAGGGCGTGAAAGACGAGGAAGTAGACCTCCCGGCGGATCCGCTGCAGACCCTGGCGTTGCTCACCGGCGGCGAGAACCCGTGGGTGAAACCGACCCAAGGCCAGATCTGGCTGGCCGGCGGTCTGGACTTCACCTCGTTCGAGTTCGTCCGAACCCGCGTGCTGCTGCTCCTGGAGGCCGGAAACGACCTCACCCTCGCGTTGATCGGCAGAGCATCGGCGAGCTTCCCCAAGACCGGCAAGGCGTATGCGCGCATCGGCGTGGACCTGCGCGTGGTGTACCAGTCCGCGCGCGGTGAACTCGCCGCCACCGCACAACTCGTCGACTCCTACGTCATCGACCCGTCCTGCGTCCTCGCCGGCGGGTTCGCGTTCTACCTGTGGTCAGGCAAGAGCAGTCACGCCGGAGACTTCGTGATCACGGTCGGCGGCTACCACCCGGACTACCGGAGCCCCGGCCACTTCCCGGTCGTGCCGCGACTGGGGTTCGCCTGGTCGCTCGGCTCGACGGTCAACATCACCGGCGCCGCGTACTTCGCCCTGACGCCCAACGCGGTGATGGCCGGCGGCATGCTCGATGTCCGCTACCGCTCCGGGAACGTCGAGGCCTGGCTGACCGCGAAGGCCGACATCCTGATCCAGTGGGCGCCCCTGCACTTTCGCGCCGGGATCTCGGTGACCGTCGGCGCCAAGGTCAAGCTGCTGTTCACCGTACGCGGCGAACTCGGCGCATCGCTCGATCTGTGGGGGCCACCGACCGGCGGCACGGTCACCGCGAAGTTCGTCTTCATCAAGATCACCGTCAAGTTCGGCGCCTCGCTGAAGGAACAGCTGGTGCTGGAGGACTGGGCCGAGTTCGCCGGCCAACTCCTACCCCCCGACGCGCCTCGGGTTCGTCTCCGCCGGCGGCGGCAAGTGGTTCTCCCAGGGCCTGCGCCGGCCGCGCCCGGGGGCCCGGGTTGACGTGTACATCCCCAAGGTCGGCTACCTGGGCGTCGGCGAGGTCTGCGGTGAGCCGGCGCCGTTCAGGGAGGCGGTGGTCGGGGACGGCTCGGTGCGCCTGGCCGAGCAGCAGCTCGTGGGGAACTACCGCCACGTCGGGGACGAGACCGATCCCGACATGGCCGAGTACGTCCTGCCCGTGCGGTGGCTCAAGACGCTCGACCGCAGAGACAGCGTGACCGCCAAGGGCATATTTGCCCTCCAGCGCCCCATGTGCCGGCTGAGCAACGCCGCCACGCTCGCGATCCTGAACGCGGAGTTCTTCCCGGAGCGCACCACCACCTGAATGCGTGGCCTGCCCGGTCGGGTGCGGATGCTTGCGTGGTCCGGGCGGCTGGGGGCGGCGTGGTTCGACGTCCGGGAACGGGGCGAACCACCGCTGCGGGTCCTCGTCGGGGGTTCGGCGGGTGGTGAGCAGGTGTCGCCGGCAGGCGTTCCATTGGTAGTCGGTGGGGTTGCCGGGGAGGCCGACGGCTTCGTCGGCGACCAGGTCGGGGTCCTCGTCGAGTGTGGCCTCGGCGCCGGCGAGGGCCAGGCCGTGGTGTTCCGCCGGTGGGGGAAGGGAAGCCGGCCGCGTTCGAGGTCGGCGATCAGGTCGTCGACGGCGGCGGCCATGTTCCGCCGCCACGGAGTGTCGCCGTCCCACGGAATGCGGCGCACGATCCCCACGGCACATTCCGACCACTGCTGAAACAGTGACATGCGTCACGGGCGCGCGAGTGACCACGAAAGCGTTACGTCTTTGAACCGCGCCCGGATGTCGTGCTTTATCCGATTAGAAGCGATCAATCCGCTTCTCAGCTGAATTGAGAATCTCAGCGAACGGAATCCCATGCGTCGTTTTCGATGGTCAGAGCCGTTTCCGATCGCCGATCACCAATTTCGCACCACCTGGTGACCACACCACAGGCATGACTGTCGGCCCGAGTCAAGCCTCCCGTCCGGCTCCGCCCCGCACGTGGGCGCCGATACTTGCGAGCCCGTTCCCGGACTTCCAACAATGGCGGCCCGCCGGCGTCCGGCAGCCCCCGATAGCAGGACGCTACGCCGAAACCAAGTGAGGTCACGCATGCGGAAGCACCGTAGGACGCAATACAAAAAGAAGATGGTCATAGCCGCCGCCACCCTGGGCATCATCGGCGTACCCACCGCCGCCATAGCCTGCATAGCCCCCCAGGGGCCCGCCGGGACGAAGAACGTCGCGGGCGCAACGAGGAACGTCGGCAACCAGAGCACGTACCCCTCCTCCAGTCGGCCCCTCCCCGGCCCACCGGTCCCCAACTGGACGGACAGTGCGGCCGATCCAACCGGGGGAACCCAGCCGACCGCGAAGACCACTCACACTCCGCACAAGCGGAAACCCACCCGGACGACCGAGCGGCCCACCGCGACGACACCGACACAGCCTGCCGCGCCCCGGCCGACGAACCCGGTCGGCAAGCCGACCACCGAGGCAAGCAAGCCCCCCACCTCGACGAAGCCGACTACCCCGGCCGACACGCAGAAGCCGACCGCCCCGGCCGACACGCAGAAGCCGACCGCCCCGGCCGTTCCGCCCTCGGGCCCCGCCGCCGAGGTGGTGAGCCTCGTCAATCAGGAGCGCGCCAAGGCAGGATGCTCGGCACTCACCGTCAACACGAAACTGACGGCCGCCGCCCTGCAACACAGCCAGGACATGGCCGCGCACGCCAACATGTCGCACACCGGTTCCGACGGCTCCGACCCGGGCGAGCGCATCACCCGCGCCGGCTACACCTGGAAAACCTACGGCGAAAACATCGCCTACGGCTACAGCACGGCCCAGCAGGTCATGACCGGCTGGATGAACAGCCCCGGACACAGGCAGAACATCCTCAACTGCGCCTTCAAGGAAATCGGCGTCGGCCTCGCAGGCCCGAACTCCTACTGGACGCAGGACTTCGGCACGGCCCGCTGACACCACCGGCCCGCCCATACCGCCGGCCGGTTTCCAACACCCACCGCACCGGCCGGCGGATGCGGATCGCCCATGGCGCGCACTGCGGCTCGCCGCACCTCCCCGGCGCCCCACCCCCGCCCGGCACTCCGCTCCCGGACCTCGGGCCGGGAGCCTGAGAACGTCCACGTCTGCCACGGCCTGGCCGGGGTGAGCCTATTCGGCGCGGCGGGTCCGCCCAGGCCGCCGCAGGTCGTCGGCGGGCGGGCGTGCGATGAAGAGCCACGTGTGGGCGGCGATGACGATCCAGGTCCGCGGGCCGGCTGATTCGCGGTCGCGGAGCCTGGGGGCGGTCCAGCCGAGGGTGCGCTCGAACACACCGAACGTGCGCGTTGTCGAAGCTGCGCAGGAACCACTGCCGGCACCGGTCGACGTCGGCGCCGGTCGCGTCGGTCCTGAACCACCACAACCGAACCGGTCTCGGGTCGCTGCCGCCGGGCAGGTGGTCGACCTGAAGCCGGATCACCGCCCCCACCCTCACCGTCTGCATCAACTACGGCGGCCGCGACGAGATCACACGGACAGCCGCAGCTCTTGCCCAGGCAGCCCACGCAGGCGACATCGACCCCGACCTCATCGGTGAAGGCGACTTCGCCCGCTCGCGGGGCGTGTGCCGGCACCCCGACGCGGCCAAGGCCGCGCGCACGCGGACCTGTTGGCGGTGTGTCTGCGGGCGGCCGTCGTGGCGCCTCGGGCGGTGGTGTGCGGGGAATCGGCCCTCGCGCTGCACGAGCTGATCGACGACATCCCCGCCGCGGTCCACATCGCGGTGCCCCGCGGGTCGACCCGGCCGACGATCTCCTACCTGCCCACCGTGGTCGCGCGGTACGCCGCCGCGACGTTCGACGTGGGCGCCGAGCGCTTCGACGCCGCCTCCGGCGAGACGATCCCCGTGTACGACGCCGCCCGCAGCGTCGTCGAAATGCGCCATCGCGCCCGCATCGGCGAATCCCTCGCCCTGTCCGCGCTCGGCTGTCTACTCGCCGACCACTCCGTCGATCGCTTCACGCAGCAGGTCGGCGTGGCCGTTGTGCCGCGCGTACTCCTCGATCATGTGGGTGAGGACGTAGCGCAGCGAGATGGTCTCGCCTCGGAAGTCGACTGTGTCGTCAAGGGAGTTGAAGGACGCGGCGACGGCACGGGCGCGGGCGCACTCCTCGCGCCAAACCCTGAACGCCTCGCCGACATCGGCGTCCTCGACGTGGAACTCGGCGAACGTGCCATCGACCTCTATGCCGCTCCCATCGGGTGTTGATGTCGTCCCGCGCGCGGCGGACGGCGCCGGCTGCGAGGTGTTTGCGGCCGGCGCCGCAGCCGGGGACATCCCCGCGTGCGCGGGGCCGACGCCGCTACCGCAACGCAGTACGCGCCGAGCGCGGGAACATCCCCGCGTGCGCGGGGCCGATACGGCCACGATGGCGCTGCCGATGGCGAACGCCGGAGCATCCCCGCGTGCGCGGGGCCGATAACGTCGTGGACGGCCGCTGGCACATCGCAACGGGAGCATCCCCGCGTGCGCGGGGCCGATAGAGCGAACCCGGCGTACAGCGCGCACTTGCCGGGAGCATCCCCGCGTGCGCGGGGCCGATCGCACCCTGGCCCATCGAGACGAAGAGGCCGGAGGAGCATCCCCGCGTGCGCGGGGCCGATGGGAGATTACGAATCGGGAGTCCTACGCGCTCGGGAGCATCCCCGCGTGCGCGGGGCCGATTCGGGAAACGCCGTGGTCACTCGCGCGCCGGTGGGAGCATCCCCGCGTGCGCGGGGCCGATACTGGACGACCTGGGGTTCTACCAGTGGGTAACGCCGTTTTCATTCGGTTGCATCTTGCCACCCATCCGCTGTCTCCCACGAAAACCGATCGCCTTCGACATCACCGTAGTTCAACCGGCAACCCCTCCAACGCTGTTCCACGGGACGAACCCAAGGGGCCGACATCGCATCGCTGCGCCGGACCGGACGGGCGTGCCGGTCCAAGGTCCGCGCGGAGCCGACCAGACCAGGCCACGGGACAACGTGCCGGCTGAAGGAACGTCCCTGCTTGCGCGGTCCTCGTACTCGGCACACTGGCGACGGATGCTCTCCCCGCTGCTGTCAGCGTGGGAGCTGAAAGCAACAACACCGCCTACCGCCCCGTGATGGACGCGATCGAATCCGCGACGTGCACTACTCGGCGATCCGCCAGCCGCAGGACCCGCAGGAGTTCATCGCCGCCCTGCAGAAGCGGCTGCGCGACGCACTCACGGGCTTCGACCGGGCCTTGGAGCTCGGCACCACGGGCGGGGTGGAGATCACCAGGAAACACGACGAGCCGTGGAACAGGGTGTCCCCGCTGGCCAAGCAGGAGGAACCGGAGAACCTGGTCGCCCTGAAAGCCGAGATCCAGCGCCGCTGGGGGACGATCGACCTGATCGACATCCTTAAAGAAGCCGAGTTCGCCACCGGCTTCACCTCCGAGTTCACCTCGGTGGCCTCCCGGGAGGTGGTCCCACGGGACGTCCTGCGGCGCCGGCTGCTGCTGGTGCTGTTCGCGCTGGGCACCAACATGGGCATCAAGCGGGTGGTGGCCACCGGCAAGCACGGCGAGTCCGAGGAGGTCCAGCGCCGAATCCGGCACCTGTTCGTGAACCGGGCCAACATGAGGGCCGCGCTGATCAAGCTGGTCAACAGCACCTTCGCGGCCAGGGACGAGGGCTGGTGGGGCGTAGGCACCGCGTGCCCCTCCGACGGCCGCAAGTTCGGCGCCTGGTCCAGCAACTTCATGACCGAGTGGCACCAGCGCTAGCGGGGACCCGGCGTGATGATCTACTGGTACGTGGAGCGCAAGTCGGAGTGCATCTACTCCTAGCTCAAACACTACTCGGCCGTGCTGGACCCGGTCGACGAGGACGGCGCGTTCGCGGTGCCCGGGACGTGGGGCGAGAAGATCTACGACAAGTCGCTGCTGCTCGGTACCCGGGACGAGTTGCGCGAGCGTCCGGCCATCGCCGTGCCCGAGGACGTGCAACGGGTGATCGACAACGTCTACACGGACGCGTTCCTCCTGGGACCGGCGGCATCGTCCGGCGTCTCGCCGGCGCCGGACGCGGCTGCGCGCGCCGCGGCGGAGCGTCGCCGCGTCGCCCGTGAGGCCGCCGAGCGTGCCCTGGCGAACATGGTGTCGGTCAAACCCCCGCACGAGTCCCGCCACGACCTGCAGCAGCGCTTCAGTCGGGGCACCGGCTTGATCGACGAGGCCCTGATCACCACTCGTCTGGGCGCCGACTCGGGGCAGTTGGTGTGCGTGTACGAGCAGGGCCACGACCGCTGGAGCCTGGACGAGGCCGGCGAGGTCCCGGTCCCGGCTGGGGCTCGGCCCGCGCGCTGACCCGCGAGCGGCTGAAGGCGATCGCGGCCTTCATGATCCCCACGCCGGGGTCGTGGCCGGCCGCCGGCGCGGATCTGGCCGAGCTGCCGCGGTCGTGGCAGCGCAGCGCCGTCGCCCGGTACTGGGTGGTGCTTCCGATGCACCGCACCGCGCGGGGGACCTGGCGGGGACGGTTGGCACGCGGACCGGTCGCCTACGACGGCGAGCGCGGGCCGCGCGAGGTGGAGGAGTAGGTGCGGGCGTCGGGCGCGGGGACGAACGGGCGGCGCACGGCAACGGCCTGTGTCTTTGGGGGAATCGCCAATCGGGTCCGCGTGGTCGGTGCGCTTCTGTAGCGTGACGTGACGTCGCCCTTGGGTGTCGCGGCCGTGTTCATGGCCGAGCCGCGGCATGCCGGAAGGACGTCGACCGTCGAGTCGTCGACGGCGCGCCATCGTTTGCCGGCGTCGCGACCCACAGCGCTCACACTTCCGAGGCACCCGGAGAGGGGACCACCGTTGTCGATGGCCGGCACCGCGCCGGCCTGCACACCGTGCTGGCGTGCGGCGTCGGCGCGGAGAAGCCGAAGGAGCCCACGGACCCGAACGAGCCGTGGGACACCAACGCCATGGTGTACGTCCCCGGCACCGCCATCGGCGAACTCGCCTCCATCGCGGCCGAGTTCCGGGCCGAGCTCTCAGGCGCCAAGGACGGCAGGAGCATCAAGCCCAAGGACAAGGGCGTCCTGCCCGCCGACCGAATCGACGCCAGGCTGCGCTCGCGCAACGGCGTGATCAACCTCTTCGGCCGCATGCTCGCCGAGATCGACGACGCCAAGGTCGACGGCGCCGCCCAGGTCGCCCACGCGTTCACCACCCACGCCACCGACACCGAGATCGACATCATGCGCGTGGTCCAGGACGACACCGGCGTCGATGCCGTCGTCGAGGCCCCCGGCGGCGGCGAACAACGTGTCGCCATCTCCACCGCCGCCCTCAGCTGTCTCCTCCTGGCCCCGGCACCTCCATCACCGCCCGCGCCCTGAGCACCCTCGCCCGACACGGCACCACCGTGCTGCGCGTGGGCGTCGGCGGCGTGCGCTGCTACGCCGCGATCGCCCCGACCAACGCCACCAGTCGCCGGCTCGAACACCAGGCCCGCTCCTGGGCCGATGATGCCACCCGTACCGCCGTCGCCCACCGCATGTACGCGCTCCGCTTCAGCGCCGCGCCCGCCGGCGCCACGATCACCCAGCTGCGCGGCTACGAGGGCGACCGGATGAAGGCGCTGTACAACGACGACTTCAAGCGCGTGGAATCGCACGACTGCCCGATGTCCACCTGCGCCGCCCCCGCGGGCTCCCCGTGCCGGACCGGCAAGGGGAAGGTGGCCATCCGGTACCACACCGCCCGCTTCCGCCTCGTACCCCAACTCGCCAAGGCGCTGAGCGTGCCGACGCCAGCCGTACGCAAGCCGGGGTCCGTGTGGGCCGAGCTGCCCCAGCCGGTGAGCGCCGGCGCCGAACCGGTCGGGCACGTCCGCCTCGGGTACGCCCGCGCCTCGACCGCCCGGCAGTCCTTCGACGCGCAGCTCGACTCACTCGCCGAGGCCGGACTGACGCGCATCTTCTCGGAGAAGATCTCCACCCGCGCCACCCGGCGCCCCGAGTTGGAGGCCGCCGTCAAGCTCGCCGGGGAGATCCGTTCCTCCGGCGTTCGCCGTCACCCTCGTCGTCCACGAGCACAAGCGGCTCGGCCGAGGCATCGAACTCGCCATGCTCGCCGAAGAGCTGAAGGCGAGCGATGTCGGGCTGGAGTTCCTCACAGGCGAACTCAAGGGCTCGCACGACCCGTCCGGGATCGTGTTCACGGTGCCGGCCGCGATGTCGGGCATGGAGCACGAGTACATCCGCGACCGCACCCTGGAGGGCCGTGAGTCCGCCCGCAAGCGTGGCAAGACGATCGGTGGCGTGGGCGTCACCGACGAGTCGATGCTTTCCATGGCCCTCCACCTGCGCGAGCAGGAGATGAGCCTGCGCGACATCGCCAAACGCCTCGTCATCACCACCGGCACGAAGAAAGGCCGGCACCCCTCACCCGCCACCGTCATGCGCATGCTGCGTGAACACGACGAGCACACAACCGCGATGGAAACCACCGGCTGACCCGCGGCCCAGCCCTTGATGCCGACTCCGCGAGATGAGTGATCACCTCGTGCCCGTCTTGGCTTGTGCGCCCACCAACTACCAGTAAGGCCCGTGGGGATGGGCGCCGCGCAAGAGGCCAGTGATCGTCACGGCGGGGGTTGAAAACACCCAGGCAGGCTTCGGGCGGAGACGGCGCGGCATGGTCTCACCAGGGAATCGGCCCGTCCTCGGCCAAAAAGGCGCCCGTCGGGCCGTCTTCGCCCGCCGTCGCCAGGTCAACCGCCAGGGCCGCGCCCTCCTCCGCCGTGCGTATCCCGGTGTGGCGGTTGAGGTCGGTCGCGCAGTAGCCGGGACTCACCGCGTTGACCAGGATCCCTTCGGCGCGCAGTTCATTGGCGTAGAGCACGGTGATCGCGTTCAGCGCGCTCTTCGAGGTGCAGTAAGGGAGGAGGATCGAGGAGTAGGCGGACCACGGGCTGCGCGGGTCGGCCAGGTGGGTGAGGGAGCCGAGTTCGCTGGACATGTTGACGATGCGTGCGGCGGCCGAGCGGCGGAGCAGGGGAAGCATGGCGTGGGTCACCGCGATGACGCCGAACACGTTGGTCTCGTAGACCTGGCGGACGGTAGCGGCTGGGGTTTCACTCGGTTTTTGCGGTCCGGCGGCGATCGCGGCGTTGTTGACGAGGATGTCGAGGCGGCCGAACGTGGCGTCGATGTGCTGGGCGGCGGCCTGGACCGAGGTCTCGTCGGTGACGTCCAGCGGAACGAACCGTACGTCGGCGCCGCCCGCGCGAAGCTCCTCGGTCGCCGCCTCGCCACGCTCGGCGTTGCGGGCGCCGATCAGCACGGTGATGCCGAGGGCCGCGAGCCTGCGCGCCGTTTCCTTGCCGATGCCCTTGTTCGCGCCGGTGATCAGAGCAGTCTTCTGCGAAGTCGTCATGGTACCCAGCCTCCCCTCACCCACGGGCGGCAGGGAAAGACCAGAAGACTCTGGATCTATAGTCCACGGATATGAGTGAGCTGGAGGTGCGGGAGCTGAGGTACTTCATCGCGGTCGCCGAGGAACTGAACTTCAGCCGGGCCGCGCAACGCCTGGGGATGGCGCAGCCCCCGCTGTCGAAGGCGATCGCTCAGATGGAGTCCCGGCTCGGGGTACGCCTGCTGGAGCGCACCACCCGGCAGGTGAGGCTGACCAACGCCGGTCAGGTGCTGCTCGACCAGGCCCGGATCGCGGTCGACGCGGTGCACGCGGCGGCCCGGCGAGCACGCCGGGCGGGTCAGCCGACACCCCAGCTCGTCGTGGCGGTCAAACCGGGAGGCGATGCCGGGCTGCTGCGGGAGATCCTCGCCGCCTACCGGGGAAGGGGTTCGCATCTGCCGCCGCCTGAAGTCGTCGTCGGCGGCGGCGGAGAGCCGATCGCCATGCTGCGGGACGGCCGTGCCGACGTAGCGCTGCTGCGCAGCCCGTTCGACGGTCAAGGGCTGGATTCCCAGACACTCGTGGTCGAGCCGCGACTGGCCGTCCTCCCCGCCGCGCACCGCCTGGCCGGACGCCGGCGACTGCGGCTGACCGACCTCAAGGGCGAACCGATCCCGCGCTGGAAGGGGGCCGCCCCCTCCACCACCGCCTACTACACCGGCTGCGACGGCGCAGAAGAAGCAGGCGATGGCCACACAGGCTCGGCGCCGGCTGACACTCCTGAGGGGCCGCTCGTGGCCGGCGTCGAGCAACTCCTGGAGGTGGTCGCGCTGGGGCAGGCGGTGGCGTTCCTGTCACGCTCCACCACCGAGCGGCACCAGCGTCCGGACATCGCATACCGGCCGGTCACCGGCCTCAGCCCCAGCGCGGTCATGGTCGCCTGGCCGGAGACCTCGCGATCCGCAGCCGTCGCCACCTTTGTCCAAGCCGCCCACGACGTCGCCACCCACCACCCTGACCACATGACCGCACTGGCCTGACCGGCGTACTCAACCCCTGGTCGCGCCGACCACGCGCTTCTTTCCTCGCCCCGATAGCCAGACAGCAACCGGCGCGAAGAATGGCCAGCTCCCACCCGTCACCGTCATGCGCATGCCGCGGGAACACGACCAACAGGCAGTGATGACAACTGACCGACACATCGGCCGCGCCACAGCCGGCCCGGCCGGCGCCTCCCAACCACGCGACCGCCCGGGCGGATGGAGAGGTTTCCCGGCCGGGATCGGCAGGTGACCGCCGGACCGGATCGCGCCGGCGAGTACGAGCGGGGACGATCTCCCGATCCTCTCCGACGTGGCCGTCCACGCCACAGAGCCCAGCAATTGCGTCCGAAGCCGAGTACCGCGCTGCGGGACACCGGCGAGGGCGGCTCCGAACCGCCCCGCCGGCCAGCCCGGTTCCGGGCCGACTCGGCCGCCTCGGGCCGGGCGGGTGTGCACACGGCCGTGGAAGCAGTACGTCCACCGCGAGGTGCGGCGAGTGCCTGCCACCGGGCACCCCGTTTCCTCCGATCTCTGCCCCTCGTCCGATGCCGTTCCTGCCGCGCCGAATCTGGTCGGATGAGGACTGGTATCGCACCCAACTCGGTTACTGCTTCCGCGATATGGACGAGAAGTGGGATGTCTTCGTCGAGGATCATGTTGTTTTCCCGCACCGAAGCTGGACGGGGCACGGGGTCTTCGAAGCGACCTTTGCCCCAGCCGACGGCGGTGGCCGGCAGATCGCCGAGGCCGTGGCGGAACGCGACCTGGAGCGCTATCGCGGTGATGATGAGTACGACTGCCTGACGCTGGAGCTGGTGCTCAGCGCAATCGTTCTCGGAGAGCCCTCTCGAGAACTCCGGAAAAATTGGTGGAGTCGACCCGACCCGGAAGAGGTCGGGAGCACGGATGTTCCCGCTTGGCTCGTGCGACACAGCACTCTCGGCCTGCGCGCGGATTCATAGGTCGCGCCGCCCGCCGGTCAGCTGGGCTGGACCTGTTCAGACCAGCCCCGGTGCCTTCGGTCGTATCAGCAGGAGCGGGCGGCCGCAGGCGATGGCCCATACGACGGTGGCTCGGGGGGTGGCATCGCGGGCGTGGATGGCCCCGGTGGGCGGCGGCGAGTTCGGGCAGCCCCCGGTGCTCAGCGTGTTCTCGCGGCATGGGTCACGGCCGCGAGCGCCTTCGACAACCCCGGCGGTGTGCGCCTGTTCTCGGTGTCGCCGCCCGCCGATCCACCCTCGTCGGGTTCGGTGCCCACTCGAACTCAAGACCGCCTGAGCAAAACGGTTCCCTCCGCCTCGCTGATCTGTTCGAACCCTTGGGATGTGAGTTCCTCCACCGCGTGCTTGCCCCAGTCGGCGTAGTTGTCCCAGAACTCGATGACCGCGTATCCGGGTCCGGGGAGGACGTTGGGGAATTCGGTGACCCGGGTGCGCGAGGTGAGTTGCGGCGCGTAGTGCTCCGTGACGGTGACCTGAGCGCCGTCGGGGATCGCGTCCAGGACGCGCCGCGCGGCCACGACCCGATCAGGCACGCGCCAACTGTCCCCACGAAACAGGTCCATGAGCGGGAAGTCCCGGGCCAGCGCGAGCGACGTCACCAGCGGGACGACGGCGGCCTTGGCCGCGTAGCGGCGCAGCCAATCCGTCCGGGACGCACGCAGGCGGCGCAGTCCGTCCAGGAAGGCGGCGAAGACGATGGGCATCAACACCGCGCTGTAGTGGAAGCGGGTGTCCCAGTACAGGGCGTTGTCGGAGGTGAAGCGCCACAGCAGGGTCGGAAGCAGCATGACGGCCAGCGGTGAGCGCAGGGCGATGAACCCGGTGGGCACCAGGAGGGTGAACAGGGTCATCCATTTCTGTTCCGGGAGGATCATCGCCTTGGGCAGGTCCAGGAGCAACTGCATCATTGGTACATTGCCCAGTGAGGCGCCGCTGTTGCTCTTGTCGTTCTCGGATGTCCCGTCGAGCGAGCCCCAGAACGCGAAGGTGCCGTGCGGGTTGAGGGCAGGCAGGATCACGAAGATCGTGAGAAGGAATGCCGCGATGCCGATGGCCGCGTGCAGCGCGGCCATGCGCCGTTGCCGTGCGAAGGCCAGGGGAACCGCTGCAGCGGCGATCGTCAATCCGAGGTCTTCCTTGACCAGCAACAGGGGCAGCCACCACAACAGGGCCGCCCGATACCTGCCCGCCAGGAAGTGTTCCAGACCGAACGCCAGCATCGGCACGGCGAAACAGACCTCGTGGAAATCGAAGTCGACTGCGGACTGGAGGCCCCAGGAAATGGCATAGGCGCCACCCACCGCGGAGCCGCCCAGCGTCCCCAGGACCCCGCTCGCCATCCGTGTGACGGGCACCACCGAGACCGCGAGCAGCATGGCCTGCGCCACCAACAGCGTCTGAGCCGAGGGGAACACCCGATAAATCGGTGCGAGCAGGATGAGAATGGGATGGAAGTGCTCGCCGATGGTGTTGAAACCCGGACCCCGAATGTCGGAGACCGGCGCATCGAAATGGGCGTACGCGCGGACGACCTGTTCGAAGATCCCGAGATCGTAACCGTGGGTCGCCATGCGCTGATGCCGCAACAACGAATGCGTCTCGTACACCACGAACGCCAACACGGCCAAGACATAAGGAGCGCGGTCCGGTTGCGCGAGGGCGGCATCGGGCGAGTCCGGCTTCTCAGTGGCCTCCTGGTCGCGGGGCGAGACGAGTTTGGGTGTCCACGACGGCTCGACCGTCGACAGTTCCTTGCTCAAGGTTGACTTTCCTGTTCGGGTCGCCACCGCGAAACGCCGTCGATGTGCCCCCCTGCCGACGAGCACCCCAAGTGACGTGACAAGTAGCGGCGGTGTGGGCAGGGAGCATCCACCGATGGGTGTGCCACCCGTGCGCCGTGGCGGGAATCGACAGGAAATCTGCGGGGATAGTGGAACCGATCCTAAAATTGCCTTCCGGTCGTCGGCTATCCGTAACGCGCGAATATAGGGTCTTGAGCCACAGCCCGTGGGGCGACCAGGGACGCGGACGCGGCTTTGCCGCGCCTGGAACGTCTGCCCTTGAGCTTGTTCCTTATCCTGTGCGCTCGTGGTGGGCCGTGAGGGTGCGCTCGCGTTTGATGGTCTTTCCGACGTCGTAGCGGGTGCTGGTCGAAGTTCCTGGAGCCGGAAGGGCGTCCCGGGCCGGGTTTTCCGAGTTTCGGTGCACCGGCCGGCTGGGCGAGAGGCTGTCGCACAACTTCACCGGTGTAGTTGTCAAGACGTTGGCATCGCCGCGTGCCGTTTATTCAGGTTGTGGACAAGGCCCAAGAGCTTGACCTCGGTGTCCACACCGTCGCGTCCGCAGTAGTGGAGGCCCGCGCCCGAATCGCTGAAACAACTGGGCGAAGCTCCGGGCTCCACCAGCGCGGCTCGGCGCTTATAGAGGCGGCGGCCTCCTGGAGTGGCCGGCCGGTCGGCCATGGGACGATGCGCTGCGCTGATCGAGGTGACATCCGGCCGGCCGATGACCTGTGGTGCGCCGCCGGTCACCGCGACGAGCAGCGGCAATTCGGTGAGCGCGTCGAAGTTCGCGGCCGACGCGTAGCCGTTGTCCGCGAGCCGGACGTTCACGTCGTCGACAACGCCGGCGGCCCGGCAGTTGCGCTGTACCTGCCGCACCATCGGGACCAGAGCGGTCATGTCGGCAGGATCGCCGGCAGCACCTGTCGGCCAGCGCACGCGATCTGTGGGCGAGGACGGTCCGTCACGTCGACGGGCGAATTGCGCCGTCGCGGGTCGGCTGTTCGGTCTCGCCCAGTTCATTCCTTTCTCGCGGGCCGACCTTCGTCGAACCGCGCCCGTCCGGTGCCGGGGTCCACGGACTACCCGTCGGTGCTGTGGAGGTGCCGTTGACTCGGGTGCAGTCTTGAGACGAGGGATCAGGCGTGCATGACGATGGGGCGAGTCTTCGGGTTCGTCGGCACCCACCCGTCACGGGACCGGGCGAGATGGGACCAGGGTGGTCGAACCACCGCACTCCACAAGGTGATGCCGGCCGACCACTGCCCCCAGTTCGGGAGTCCGCCGCGGGGCGCTACTCTGCGTGGCCGACGTCACCGCGTCGGCGGGGTGGGTGGCCCTGGGGAGGGGCCGCCGGGGGAGGGATCATGGAAACACGAAACACGTCGGTGGAAAACGCGAAACGGTGTCCGGACTGCGGGGCGGACATGCCGGTCGAGGCGCGGTTCGTGACGTGGTGCGCGCACTGCGAATGGAACGTGGACCCCGGCGGCCGTGAACCCGGGTATGGGCGCATCGAGGAACTGCGCAGGCGCTCGGCACGCCTGCACGCGGAGCAGCTGTTCGCCGACGTACTGCGAGATGCGGCCGCCCGTCCTCGCCGTGACGTCTACGCCGTGCTCGCCTTCACCACCGCGCTCGCCGTGCACGGGATCACCCTCGGCCTCGCCGTCGGCGGCCTCCTGCTGGTCGTGCTCGGCTGGTCCACCGGGGTGCAACCGGTGCTCGGCGTCGTACTGTTGCTCGCGGCGCTGACGCTGCGCCCGCGCCTGGGCGCCCTCGACAAGAACGTGCCGGCCCTGTATCGGGCCGACGCGCCGCAGCTGTTCGCCCTGATCGACGAGGTCGCGGCGGCCGCCGACACGACCGGGGTGCACGTCGTCGAGGTCGACGCCGACGTCAACGCGAGCGTTCGAACCTTCGGCCCGCGGCAGCGCCGGGTCCTGCGCCTGGGGCTCGGCCTGTGGGAGGTCCTCACCCCCAGGCAGCGCGTCGCGCTCCTGGGCCACGAACTCGCCCACTACGCGAACGGCGACAGCCGACACGGGCTCGTCGTGGGAAACGCCCTGCGTTCCCTGGACGGTTGGCGCTATCTGCTCGCCCCGAGCGGGAAGCGCGGGCTCGCCGGCCTGGTGGACATCGTGCTGTTCCCGCCCAGGGCCGCGGTGCACGGCATGCTGATCCTGCTCGACCACTTCACGCTGCGCGCCACCCAGCGCGCCGAATACCTCGCCGACCGGACCGCCGCGCGGGTCGCCTCGTCGGCGGCGGTCGTAGAACTCCTGGACCGGCTCCTGGTCGAAGGCTCGGTACGCACCGAACTGCACCGACGGGCGGTCGCGGCCAACACCCGAGGGCGACCCGGGACGCGGCGTGGCGAGACCGTCCCCGAACATACGTTGTGGGAGGACCTGGCCGCACACATCGCGCGAATCCCGGAACGGGAGTACGAACGACTGCGCCGGGTCGCGGCGCTGCGCGGACACAGCGTCGACGCGACCCACCCGCCCACCCGGCTGCGCCGGCGACACGCGCTGGAGGGCGAACGCTTCGAGGGGGTCGTCCCCGTCGACGAACGCATCTGGGCGGCGGTGGCGGCCGAACTCGCCGACGTCCGCGCCGCAGCCGCACACCGGATCATCCGCGATCAGGTGGACCGACCGGCGCCGTGACGACCCCGGGCTCGCTCAGGCTCCCCTGCGTTCTCCGACCTCCCGATCACCATCGCCGGTGATCCACGACGACCGCTGCGAAACCGCGGGAACGGGCGCAGGAGATCCTGTTTGACTGCGACGCTGCCGTGGCGTCCCCGGGTCCCCTCGGGCCAGGCCGCCGGTCGATGGTGTCGAATGGGTTTTCGAAGGGGTGTGTGCCGGTGGAGGGCGAGGGTTTCGAGTGGGCGTCGGAGGAGGACTGGTTCGAGCGGGCTGAGGGGACGGATCGGGACGTGCGGGTGGTGGTGGCGGAAATGCCGCTGCTCACCGACCCCGTGGTTCTGCACGAGCACCTGGGCCGGATCCGCGATGGGTTCGAACGCGATCCCGCCGCGGCGATCGCCTCGTGCAAGGAACTCGTCGAGAGCCTGCTCAAGACGATCCTCGACAAGAGCACGGTCGAACACACCAAGAACGACAACATCCCCAAGCTCTACGCACAGGTCGCCGCCCTGCCGGCCCTCAAGGCCGAATCCGTCCCCGCGAGCGCGAAGGGCAGCGAGGCGTCCCACAAGGTCCTGGGCATCCTCGCCCAGACGGTCAACTCCCTGGCCGAACTGCGCAACCAACTCGGCCTGGGCCACGGCCGCGCCCGGCGGACCCTGGTACGTCGTTCACCGCTTCCGCGACGCACAGGCCCAGGAAAGCCGGCATCGCTTACCCGAACGCGCCCACTGGTTCGCCCCGCGCGGACGGCCACCACGCGGAGGTCGACCGACGGCCACCGACCGGACTGGAGACCTGGTTCACCGCGCCGGATTCCTTCCACCGGCCCCCGCCGCGCTGGAAGATGGCGATCACAGCGGCCATCGGGATCTTTCCGATCTCCCTGTTCGCCGGCATGGTCCTCCAGCCTGCGCTCGGCACCGTCCCGGTCGTCGCCCGCACCGCGCTGATCGCCGCCATCTTCAGCCTGGCCATGACGTACGCCGTCATGCCGGCCCTCACCCGCACACTGCGACGCTGGCTGACCTAGAGAAGGACCGAGGCATGAGCCAAACCCCCAACGTGACCGACAACCTCGCTGCGAAGCGCTACGAGGCCCGTCTCGACGGCGACCTCGCCGGCACTGCCGAGTACATCCGCACCCGCGAGGTGATCGCCTTCGTGTACACCACGGACCTGCGAGCAGGGGAGCGCCGCCGTCGGGCCGGTGACCGTCTGGTAGCGGCCGTGCCGGCCGCCGTCGGGCACGCCCTTCCAGCCGCGCCCGTGGAACGGGACGCCCATGGTGAGCTGCCCGGCCGGAAAGCCGCTGTTCAGGTAGTGGCCGATGGCGTCGTTGGCGGTGAACTGCGTGCCGTACGCGGGGCTGGTGGGGTGTCGTACAGCGGGGCCTGGAAGTTGGTGGGCCCGCTCGCCTCGAACGCGCCGTGCAAGTCGCAGCTCATGACGTTGCCGAGGCCGAGGACGTTCGCGACGCTGGGTACGTCCAGGTTGCCGATCTCGGTCGGCCCGCCCCGGGACGCCGCGGAGACGGTCCGAACCGCCGCGGACGTGCCCCGGGGCGTCGGGCACAAGTCCCCGGCCGGGATTCGTTTCCCTCACAACCCCGTGAGGGTGAGCTTGCCGATCGTGCTGCCGGACTCCTGGAGCCGGTGAGCTTCGCGTAGGTTGGCGGCGTTCACCGGGCCGAGGTCGCGGGTGGCCGTGGAGGCGACGGTGCCCGCGTCGACGAGCCGCGCGACCTCGGTGAGGATGTGGTGCTGCTCCTGCTGGTCGGGGGTGGCGAACATTGACCGGGTGAACATGAACTCCCAGTGGAAGGCGATGCTCTTCGCCTTCAGCGAGCCGATGGGCAGGGAGTCGAAGTCGTCGATGGCGACGATCGCGCCGAACGGCTTCAACACCTCGGCGTAGACAGGCAGGTTGCGTTCGGTGCCGGTGGTGCTGAAGACGTAGTCGACGCCGCCCGGTGCCGTTTCGGCGAGTTGCGGTGCGAGGGGGCGGTGGTGGTCGACGATGTGGTGGGCGCCCATCCGCCGCGCGAACTCGGCCGTCTCGGGCCGGGAGGCGGTGCCGATGACGGTCAGCCCCGTGCGGGCCCGCGCCAGTTGCGTCACCATCGAGCCGACGCCGCCCGCCGCAGCGGTGACCAGCAGGGTGCCGCCCGCGTCCGCGAGCTTGAGGTGGTCGAACAGGCCCTCCCAGGCGGTGAGCGAAGTGAGGGGAAGCGCGGCGGCCTCGGGGAAGGAGAGCGAGACGGGCTTGCGGGCGACCAGGCGTTCGTCCACGGCGTGGAACCCGGCGTTCGCGCCGGGCCGGTCCAACGCCCCGGCGTAGTAAACCTCGTCGCCGACCGAGAACAGCTTCACCTGATCGCCGACCGCGACGACGGTGCCGGCCGCGTCCCAGCCCAGCACCCTCGGCTCGCCGCCCGGGTCGGCGTTCTGCCGGACCTTGTAGTCCACGGGGTTGAGCGCCACCGCCTCGACCCGGACGAGCAGGTCGCGCGGTCCCGGTGTAGGGACGGGGAGTTCGAGGTCGAGCAGGCTCTCCGGGTCGTCGACCGGCAGGCTCTTGCGGTAGGCGACGGCATGCATCGTGGACGGGATCGCGTTCATGAGAAGTCCTCGCATGATGAGGGGGCTGCAGCCCGGCGGATCCGACCACCGGGCTTCACGCACGGTAGGAGAAGAGAAGTAGTTACCCGCAAGGACGACAAGTACCCATCGGATACCATGCAGGTCATGGACCTGGAGACCCGCGACTGCGACGATCCTGTCGACGTCTACGCGGCGGCGTGCCCGTGCCGCGACATGCTCGACCTGCTCGCGAACAAGTGGAGCGCGCTCGCCCTCGGCGCGCTGGAACAAGGCCCGCAGCGCTTCGGTGCGCTGCGAACCCGCCTGCAGGGCATCAGCCCCAAGGTGCTGACCCAGACGCTGCGCCGCCTGGAGGATCACGGGCTGGTGCACCGTGAGATCTACGCCGAGGTGCCGCTGCGCGTCGAGTACAGCCTGACCCCGCTGGGCGCCGACGCCTGCGCGCCGCTCGCTCACCTGCGGACGTGGGTGGAACAGAACATAGGGCGCTTCCCCGCGTCCGCCTGAGTTCAGGGCGTCGCAGGCACGCCTGGGGCGGGTCCGGATCCGGATGCGGTTCGTGCTCGGGTCAGAGCGTCGTGGAGGGACTTGAGGTCGTCGGTGTGGAGCCTGATAACCCGTACGAGGCGGGGGCGGCCGAAGAATCCCGGGAAATGGTGGGGTTCTGTACGACGGCGGCCGCAGCCCTCCGCACCGGAGAGCGGGCCGTGCCCCGGCTGTTCGAAAACGGCGGTCCGCTGGTGGGCCGTGAGGCCGACCTGGCCAGGATCGATGCCTTCCTCTGCGGACCGGTGAGAGCCGGCGCCCCGTTGTTGCTGCTGGGGGAGCCCGGCGTAGGCAAGACCGCGCTGCTGGCCTCCGCCGCGTCCCGGGCCGCCGAGCGCGGCGTGCGTGTCGTTGCCGCAGCCGGGATGGAGTACGAGGCGCACCTGAGCTACAGCGGCCTGGGGCGGCTCCTGGCCGCGCCGGCCACCCGCCGGCCCTCGCTCGTCCTCGACAATGCCCTGGCCGTGGCCTTGGGCAGGGAGCACGGCCCGGCGCCCGAACCCGAAGCGGTCGTCGCTGCCGTGCCGGCGCTCCTCCGCCAAGTCGCGGACGACACCCCGGCCCTGCTCGCCGTCGACGACGTGCACTGCCTGGACCCGGCCAGCGCCCTGGTCCGCCCAGGACCCGGCCAGCGCCCTGGTCCTGGGCGAGGTCGCGCGACGCCTGGCCGGCACCGGCGTCCGCATGCTGTGTACGGCCCGCCCTGTCGTGGACAGCTTCTTCGACCACAGCGGGCTTCCCGCGCAGGACGTGGCCCCGCTCGGCGACGCCTCGGCCGAGGGCCTGCTCGTCCAGCGCTTCCCGGCCCTCGCCGTGCGGGTACGCCGCCGTCTGATGGCCGAGGCGCAGGGAAACCCTCTGGCGCTGCTGGAACTTCCCGTCGCGCTCAACAGCCGGCAGCAGGCCGCTGCGGAAGCCCTGCCCGGCCGCCTTCCGCTGAGCCGCCGCCTCCAGTCCGGGTTCGCATCCCGCATCACCGGCCTGCCCGCGGCAACCCGCCACCTGCTCCTGCTGGCTGCCTTGGACGGCACCGGCGACTTGCGCGTACTGCGGCGCGCGGTGGCCGGGCGGTGCAGCATCAAGCACCTGGGGGCCGCCGAACGCGCCCGCAGCCTCGCCGAAGCCGCGTACACCGGCGCGCGATCCCGGTGGGGAACCGCAGGTGCGGGATGCCCTGGAGGCATTGGCGTCGCTGCGCCGCTCCGTCGGATTCCGCAACCGGGACCCGGAATCGCTGAAAGTCGTCGTCGGTATCGACTCCGATGCCTGGGACCGGCTCGTCTCAGGCCCGCGCCCCGCCCGACTGCACCCCTTCACCGCCCTCAAGGGTCCGGTCCACGACGCGCCCGCAACGCCCGGAGACCTCCTCCTGCACGTGCGTGCCGACCGAATGGACCTGTGTTTCGAACTCGCGGACCGGATGCTCTCCCGACTTCGCGGCGCGGTATCGGTGGCCGATGAGACGCACGGCTTCGGGTACTTCGACTCTCGGGACCTGCTCGGCTTCGTCGGCGGCACCGAGAATCCCGAAGGCGCGGACGCCGGAACATGGGCGTACGCGTCCGCTGCCCAGGAGCCGGACCACCCGGGCGGGTCGTACGTGATCGTGCAGAAATACCTCCACGACCGCGACGCCTGGGACTCCCTGCCGATCGAGGAGCAGGAGGGTGCCGTGGGGCGCACCAAGGCCGAGGACATCGAACTGGACGACGACGCCAAGCCGGCAGACGCACACACGGCCCTGACCGTCATCGAGGACGCGGGCGGCAACGAACTCAAGATCGTGCGCCGCAACATGCCGTTCTTCCAGCACGACCAGCGCACCTACGGCACCTACTTCATCGGCTACGCCGCCGACCCCGGGATCACCGAGCAGATGCTCCGCAACATGTTCCTCGGCATCGAGGACGCCTCCCACGGTCGGATCCTCGACTTCTCGACAGCCACGACGGGCGGCTTGTTCTTCGTACCGCCCGCCTCCTTCCTGGCCGATCGACCCCCGACCCCGGCCGTGTAGGACGCCGATTCCCTCAAGCTCCCGTGCTTGCTGAGCTGGGCCCGGGAGCGCACAGTGAGCTCGACGAAAATGGACCGGGCATTAATGGTCGATGCTTGGCGACCCCGGAAAGCTCGACCGGACAGGCTCCAAGGGCCGGGCCGCGAGCCGGGCGCCGCTGTGGGGCGGGATGTCAGCCCACCTGGGTGCGGTCGTACCTGGCGTCCGATCGCTCGCCGAGGTATTCCACCCAGACCGTCTTGGCGCACGGGTAGTTCGTGGCGGCCTCGACGAGTTCCAGCCAGTTGGCGATGGTTGTGCGGAAGCGCTCCCTCAGCAGTTCGTCCGTGAGGCCCCCGTCGGGCGCGAAGGCGGTGTGCGCCTGGGCCAGCGAGAACATGTCCGGGTACAGGCGCGCACCCAGGTGTTCGAGGGGGATCCGCAGGGCCCACAGCCCCCGGTTGCCGCCGGCCATCGACGGGGAGGCGGACATGACGAGCCCCTGCCTTTCGTTGAACGGCTGTGGCCGGAACCGGGACGTCCAGTCGATCAGGTTCTTCAGGACGCCCGGGACCGAGGCGTTGTACTCGGGCGACACGATCACGAAGCCGTGGGCGCTCGTCAGGCGCTCCTTGAAGCGGACCGCCCCGGCCGGGATTCCGTCGGCCTGCTCCTCGTCCCCGTCGTACCCGGGCACCGTGAACTCGGCGATGGACGCGAAGTCGACCTCCGGCCCGGTCGCCCGGATCGCCGCGGCCGCGAGCCGGGCGAGCATCGTGTTCCACGACCCGTCCCGCCCGGAGGCGGACAGCACCAGGAACCGCATCGATTGGCGCGCTTGCATGTTCAAGCCCTCTCGTCGTCAGCGGACCGCGTGGGCACAGGAGGCGGAAGTTCCCGCGCCACGCTCCTTCACGTTAGGCAAGAACCAGTGCGTCATCCCGTATTCGCCCCTACTCGCCGCCCCGAGTTCACCGCGGGTGACTCCGATGCCGTAATCACGGGCGCACGACGAGGACATCGCACCGCTCGCGCAGGCGACGGACGCTGTGCGGTGCCGCGCGATCCAATGCCCGATGTCTTCGCCGCCGGCGGTGTATCCGGGCGCGAGTTCGCCCAGGCCGCCTCCCCGCCCCCGAATCAGGGGTACCTCGCCGACCGCGCGTTGCCAGGCGACGGACCCACCCCTCCGGGTTTCCTCCGCGGGTCCAACGCGTCGAGTGCGTCGCGGCGTTCGTCGTGCACCGGTGTCCGCGGCTTGTTGATGTATCCAAACATACAGTTGGCTTCGCCTGCGCCGTTGCGGAGGCCGGGTCGGCCCCGCTCGGGGCGGGCGAGCCACGGTGTACGCGGCGATGGCGTCACCGGGGCGGCCGACGGCGTGATGACCCTGTCCGATTCCTCCGCTCGTCATCGCGGCCATCCGCAGGTCGCGTAGCTGCGGGGCCGGCCTGCCGGTCCCTTGCCACCGACCCGCGCAAGGCCGTGTCTCCAGGACCGATCCGCCGTTCGGATCACAAAAGGCGGCCCCGTGCGGTGAATACCGAACGTCTCGTGAGTGAGGTACCCGTCGCAGGGGGTACGGCATCTCAGCAGGGGGGAACAGGAACCCGCGAGGAGATCGGCCATGTACGCAGCAGTCCGGCGGTATGAAGGGGTGACCGACCCGGCCGGGGCGGCCCGCATCGTGAAAGAAGGCTTCGTGCCGCTCATGCGCCGGGTTCCCGGCTTCGTGGCCTACTACTGGATCGATGCCGGGAACGGAGTGATGGTCTCGACCAGTGTCTTTCGGGACCAGACCGGTGCCGAAGACTCGATTTCGAGGGCGTCGGAGTTCGTGCGGGACAACCTCGCGTCACTGCTCCCCACTCCTCCCCAGGTCACGGCCGGGGAGGTTGTGGCTTCCACATAGCAGCGGCAAGCGTGCACCTGGTTCGGAGCGCGCCGCAGCGTCCAGGTCGCGGGCGAACTCGCGCCGTGTCCGCTTCGGGATCTCGGCGGCGCTGACGTCGGGGGGCCAGGCGTCGGGCAGGGTCGCGAAGCTCGCACGGACGCGTTCGCGTTTGGAGACTCGTCGCGTCACTGCCGGATTTCCTCGAGGGCGTCGCGCAGTCCGGCCCGGGAGGTCACGCCCAGCTTGGGGAATGCCCGGTAGAGATGAGAGAAGACCGTTCGCGGGGACAGGAAGAGTCGCTCGCCGATCTGCTTGTTGCTCAGACCGGTTGCGGCCAGGCTCGCGATCCGGTGTTCCTGAGGTGTGAGTGCGCCGATCTCCTGCGGACCGGCGATGTGGTCCTCGTCGCAGGCGTGTAGTTGTTGGCCGGCTCGGTGCGCCCAAGGCGTCGCACCGAGCCGTTCGAAGATCTCCGCAGCCGCAGTCAGGTGGGAGCGGGCCGGAGCAAGTGCCCCGCTGCCACGCAGCCGTTCGCCGTAGTACAGCCGGACACGGGCATGCTCGAAGGGAAGAGCGCCCTCGAGTTGCGTCAAATGACGCAAGAATCATGGCCGTTCGCGTCCCTAGTGTCGGTGCCAAGGGGCTGGGTCATCAGCGTCATCAGCCCCGCAGGACTCGGGAGGAATGATGAGCGACAACGCACCGCGCGGGAACGTCGTCCTCGTCCACGGCGGCTTCGTGGACGGCGCCGGCTGGCAGGGGGTGCACGAGGCCCTGACGGAGGACGGGTACAACGTGGCCGTCGTGCAGAACCCCACGCTGTCGCTGGACGACGACGTGATCGCCACCCGGCGGGTGATCGACGCGCAACCGGGCCTCAGGCTACCGAGCGGCCACCGGCGGCCGACGAGTGAAGACCGGGCGCGAGTGGAGGGGAGGCCGAGCGGGGCGGGAAACCGTTCGCAGCACGCGGGTAGCGCCGCCTCCGATCTCGGCAACCCCCGGGATCGTTGGGCGTGATCGTCGGGGCGCGGGCGTTTTCGATCCGGGGAAGTCCGGGTCGCCATCGGGTCGTCAGCCGTTCTGGAAGGGCAGTATCTTGCCCAGCCTGGTGTCGGCTTCGCGGCAAGTGCGCCACTTGACGGCGATCGTGCTGCCGTTTCGGAGTTCAAGGCGCAGTTTGGTTTCGCCGGACCAGTGGATCTTGCGTCGGGAGCGTTGAATGGTTTCCCAGGGAATGTCGTGGATCCGGGCGGCGTCCTGTCCGGCCAGGTACCGGGCCCATTCGTCGGTGTTCGCGCAGGTGGTCGATCACCTGCTCGGCCTCGTCCGGGGACGGTCGATCCCATGCGCAAAAAACACGGACGCGGCCTTGAGGACCTCGTTCGCCCGCCGCAACTCCGGCACTTCCTTGGGTAGTTGCCTGAGTTCCTCCGCCTCCGCGGTGGTCGGCCGGTCGTCGCGCTCGCCGGCGTCGGCCTGCCGGACCCAGTTGCGCAGGGCCTCCTTGTGGATGCCCAGGTCCCGGGCGACGTGCGCGAGCGGCCGCCCGGAGGTGCGGACCTCCCGGACCGCCCGTTCGCGCAGCTCGCCGGGGTATTTGCAGGGTGCTGGCATGGTTTGTGGTGCTCCTTACGCCGGACGCCATAGCCCGGCTTCAAGGACTCCACAAACCTCAGAGCAGCTCACCTCCAACTATCGGGCCTGTCAAGGCCATGCCCCTACCAACGCGACGGGAGCGTGGCATCAGGCCACAGAGATCGCGAACACCGCAATCACGCACCAAGTCGTTATAAAGCATGGCCCCCGGTGACCCAATGGCGTCCTCAGCCGCTCAAGGTCCATCGTCGCCACCGATGTCGCCACCGATGTCGCCACCGTGAAGGCGAGGGCACCCGCAGCCCCGCATCGGTGCGGGGCTGCGGACACTGGAACCGGTCCCGTCGGACCGAGGATCCCGTGCCGAGTGGGTCAGCGGTTCGGGGAGAGTTCGATGATCGAGCCGTTGGCCGCCCCGCTCACCACGATCGTGCCGTCCGCACGCGCAACCACATCGGACGTGAAGGTGAAGCCGGGAATCAGCGTGATTCCGGTGATCTTGGTGGGCAGCCCGGTCGCCAGAGTGGTTCGGCTCGCGGTCCCGGGAACGACGCGCAGCAGGCTGCCGGGAGCGGCGGGGTTCTGCTGGGCGCCACCCTGGGCATCGACGACGAGGAGTCGGCCCTGGCCGTCCAGCGTCACGCCTTCGGGCTTGTCGAGACCGCCGGCGACCGTGCGGGGGGTGCCGCCCTGGACCGGCACGGCAACCACGCGCCCGGCGCCCGCCTCGGCGATGTAGACCTGCTGCGTGTGGGCGTCGTACGCGAGGCCGGCCGGAGAGTTCAGCCCCGTGGCGACCACCGTCTGGGTGCCGTCGGCGACGTTCACGCGGTAGACCTTGCCCAGTGCCTCGTCGGACACCAGCACGGTGCCCGCGGGGCCTTGCCGCACATGCCAGGGGATGACGAACCCGCTCGCGACGACGCTTCGGGTGCCTGTGCGGAGGTCGAGTTTCATCAGGCGTCCGGGACGCGAAGAGTCGAGCCAGTCGGTGTAGTACAACGTGGTGCCGATCTGCACGGCTCCGGGGGTGACGCCCTGGTTCTGGCTGATCAGGAACTGCGAGAGCGTCGTCACCCGGCCGCGAGGCGACACCGAGGCGAGCGACGTGGCACCGGCGACGAGGAGAGATCCGTCGGGGTTGAGGCTCAACGACGTGGGGGTGGCCAGCGGCCCGGTCGGGAAGACCTCAGTCAGCGTGCGCGTGCGCGGATTCACCCGCTGGATCCCGCCCTGCACGAAGTTCGAGACGTAGATCGTGCCGCTGCGCGGATCGATCGCCAGATTGTCGAAGGCTCCGCGGCCGGTGGCGAGCAGCGTCTTGTTTCCCGAGGCCCGGTCCACCCGCCACACGTTGCCTTGGCCCGGAAGGTTCTCCACCAGGACCAACGACTCGGCCGGGTCGAGAGTCTTCGGCATCACCTTCACCGCCGACACCAGACCCTGGAACCGGGTGGAGAGTCCGGCGACAGAGCCCGGGTTGCCGGGGTCCACGACTGCGATCCGCCCGGCGTAGTACTCCGCTACGTATGCCAGACCGTCGGACGCCATGCCGAAGCCCTCCGGCACGCGAAGTCGGTGGGTGAGCTGTCTCGGAGCGGCTGCTCCTTGGGGATCGACCTGCCACAGGCCACCCGGGTGCGCGGGGTCGAACGCCAGGTCGCTCACGAACAACCGTCCGTCGGAGGCGAAGGCGATGCCGTTCGGCCCGGTGACCCCGTCGGTCACCTCGGAGGCGATGGTGGTCCGCGCGGAGCCGTCCGGCGCCATCCGGACCACCGACTTCTTCAAGGCGTTGGTGACGTAGAGGTTCCCGTCCGGGCCGACGGCCACGTCGTCGGGAGATTGCAGGGCATCGGCCACCGGATCGGTGTCGTCCGCGATGCGCACGGCGGCACCCGTGGCGAGGTCGATCCGCGTGATGCGGTCGTAGAGCGCCTGGGCCACATACAGGTTCCCCCGGCCATCCAGAGCCAACCCATTGGTCGACGGCAGCGGATTGGGCCGCACGAGGTAGCGCGCACTGTAGGCGTCGTTCTCGACCGCTGCCGCCGGCGCACCGCTTGGCGCCGCAATGCCGGGCGCCGCCACGAGCAGCGGAGCCGCTGCGAGGAACAGCACGGCGGACGGGCGGGTCGCCCACCTGCCGACCAGCCGGGATCGTGCCGTTCGGGCCATCCTGAAACCTCCGTGTCACCAAGCACCTGCGACGCAGGGGGTCTCGTTCCCCGTCGCGCGGCACAGCGGCGTCGGGCGACGGAAACCATCTCGCGTCGTATACCGAGACGATCGCAAGCAGCGCAGCTCTGAAATCGGCGATCCGCGCACAGCGAACTGGCGATCCGCGCAAGGCGACCGGAAGGACCCCCCACGCCTCCCGGTGGCCATCCTCGGCCCGACACCGTCGGCGCGCCGCCCCTACGATGGGCCCTCGTCAATGGGCGAACGCTCCCCGATATGCCCACACTGGAAAGGATGTTGGCCGCATGACAGGTCCACGAGAATCCGACATGCCGCGTTCACGGAAGCGGTCGCTCGCGGGTTCGGGCTCCGGGAACGCCCCACGCCACCGCATCGGTCCGGACGGTCGCCGGCGGTCGACGCCGCGCCCCGCTGCCGCGCCCTCGGCCGGCTCCGCTCCGGACGTCGACACCTGGCGCGAGATCCTGCGTGACGCGATCTTCCAGTTGGACGCCACCCCGTTCCGCCCGCCGGACCCCCGCGGCTACACGGGCTGGGTGAACGTCCACGACTTCGGTGCCGTCAGCATCAGCGATGTGGCCTCCGATCCGGTACGCGTCGCCCGAACTCCCCGCCTCATCAAGCGCAACCCGGTCGACATGTACCTCCTCCTGCTCGCAGTGCGGCCCAGCCGGGCCGCCGCCGGCACGCACCACGATCTGCTGGGCCCGGGCGACGCCGTGCTGGTCGACTCGACCCAGCCCTACTCGCTCACCGCCGACGCCTTCGCCCACTACCTGTCGATCCACGTGCCACGCGCCGCGCTCCGGCGGGACCTACGCACCGCCCCCGCCGTCGGTCGGGTCATCCCGGCCCACGACCCGACGCTGCGCGTGCTCACCGCGGTCGTCACCGAACTCGCCCGCAGCCCGCTCGGCCGGCCGTCCGAGGTCCTGACCGAACTCGGGCACACGACCTACGAGTTGCTCGTGTCCACACTTCGCACAGCCGCAGGACCAGATATGTGGAGCTCCGACGTGCAACTCTCCCGGCGTGCACAGTCGGCGCGCATGCGCGCGTTCATCCGCCTCCATCTGGCCGACCCGGACCTGTCCCCGACAACGCTCGCCGCCGCTTTCGGCGTCTCGACCCGTTACGTCGACCTGGTCTTTCGCGAAGGCGACAGCTCTCCCGCCGAGTTCATCCGCGAAACCCGCCTCGACCAAGCCCGCCGCAGATTCGCCGATCCCCGGCAACGGCACCTTTCCGTCAGCTCGGTCGGCCAGTCCGTCGGCTTCACCGACCCCGGGGTTCTCATCCGCGGCTTCCGACGCCGGTACGGAGTCACCCCGGGCGAGTACCGCCGTACGCGCCTTGCCGGAACCGCCGGGCAACCGTCGTGGAATTCGTCGACGTGACCGAACCGAAGGCGCAGATGGATGAACCGTGAGGGTGTACCCCGGGCCGATGAACGAAGAGCGTGCGGCACGCCCCGCGCGCCCAGCCATGGTGACTGGGCGCGGACACCCCCATACCCGGGCAGTTCCGGATGGGGACCGACGAACCCTGCTGTCCGCTCCGCATACCGATTCCAGCTCGTGCGGTGCGTGGTCGCCGTGCGCACTGTCGCGTCGCTGCCGACCGCGCCTCCTCACGTATGGAACGAACGCGACGACTCCGGCGACGATCAGCAGGACCTGGACAACCACCTCTCCCGCTGGTTCGGCAAGCCCGCCAACTGATGTGGCCCGAGCAGCCCCAGCGGCCGTGAGCAGGATGGAACGGCCGCCAACGACGCCAGGCGCGATCCCGTTTCGGCCACACGGCGCAGGCCGGCACGTTCGCCTCGCGTTTTACGGATGTTCGCGAGGAGACCCACGGTTTTCGGCCACGGCAGCGTTGATTTCGTGCTGTTCGTCCTTCCTGGCAGATGCATCGTAACGGTTGGCCGGATATCGTCGGCAGCCCCTATGGCTCGTTCGTCTCCCGACGGACGGTCGATTCCGACACCGGTCGCGCGCCACCCCTCACGTTCACACCGGGCCCAGACCTGACCCGGGAACACATCGGCCACAGAGACCCTGTCGGTTGCGAAAGTTCCCCGACGACCGTGAATCGCCTCACCTCCGATCCCTTCCGCAGGCGGATCCCGATGCGAACTTGAGATCACCAAAGAGTGCGATCCGCACGATAGTTCATCGCAAGACACCTATATCGACCACAGAAATCGCCCTCGCTCGACTGGACATCGCCTGATGCAGATACCCGACGCACTCGCCGTGGTGCTGACCGTCGGCGCCGCCGCCGGCGTCATCGCAGTGCCCTGGCTGATCCGGACTCACCGGCGTGCACGCCGCCTTGGACGGGCGTTGCACGAGGCCGAGGCCGGCACCGCCCGAGCCGAGCAGGCTCTCCAAGCGCTCCGGATCGAGATCGACATGTGTCGCGTCGATCTCCGGGACGTTCACGAGGAACTGCGTCACCTGGGCAAGGTCCGGCTCCCCGGCCTGATCACCCACCTCGCGCATCCCCACGTGCCCGTGCCGCCCCTGGACAATCCACGCTGGGCGGGGACCGAACTGGACGAACTGCAACGACAGATCCTGGACGTTGCGGCCTCGGGCGTTCGTGACGAACGCATCCGCGTGGACGAGGCGGCGCAGGACATCCTGCGCCGCACGGCGGCCGGTTCACGAACCCTCTCGCAGCAGATGCAGCGCATCCTGATCGAGGCCCAGGACCGATTCGAGGATCCGCAGATCCTGGACAGCCTGGTCAAGCTGGACCACCTCAACGAGCGCACCAAGCGGCTGTGGCAGATCATGGCGGTTGCCTGCGGCGACTCGACCGGACTGTCGCGCGTGGACTCGCACTTGGAGGACCTGGTCGCCGGCGCCCAGGCGCGCATCGAGAGCTACCAGCTGATCAGGCCCGTCAACAACCTCAGCGTCGAGCGACGCGTGGGCGTGGTCGCGCACGCGGCCGAACCGGTGGCCGTCATCCTCGCGGAGTTGATGGCGAACGCCGCCTACTTCTCCACGGGAACGGTGCCCGTCTCCGTCGCGATCCACGAAACGGCCACCGGAGCCTTGGTCGTCATCGACGACGCGGGCCCCGGAATCCATCCCGACGACCGGGAGTTCGTGGACCGGATGTCCTCGGGCAGCAGGCGTGTGCTGTTGACCGAGCTCGGGTCACCGCCGCGGCTGGGCTTCGCGGGCATCGGCCGCTTGGTACGCGAGTATCCGATCGACGTGAACGTTTCGGTGTCACAGTACGGAGGAGTGCACGCAGCCGTACACATCGCGAAGGACTTGCTGGTGTCGATGGATCCCGCCACTCAGCCGGTCTCGGCCGCCGCCGCCGTACCCGTGGGTCTGCTGCGGCAACAATCCCGGGAGTCGACGCCCGAAGCTGCGGCTGCGGCGCTGCCCGCCATCGCGCCCGACGGCATGCCCCGGCGTCGACGGCAGCGCCCGGACCCGAAGCCGGCATCGCTCGAGAGCGAACGACCGCAGGACGCGGACGAGGTGCGCCACCGCTTCTCCGGCTTCCAAGACGTCACCCGGCAGCACCGCGCCGACGCCGATCGTCCCGAATCCAGCGAAGGGAATCCCACATGACCCAGGCCCGTCGTCACTCGATGAACGAGCAGCCGGACCATTCAGCGTGGGCCGAACGACTCGTGAGGTCCGAACCGGGCATCGCCAGCGCCCTGTTCTTTACCGCGGACGGTCTCAAGGCCGGTGCCCACGCGATGGACGTCGACACCCAGGACAGCGTCGCGAGCATGGGCTCCGGCCTGCACAGCACCGCGAAGGCGACGGTCCGCGCGATGGCTTCCGGCGACGGCGCCGAACTGGAGATTCGCAATGTGGTCGTGGACACCGATCAGGGCTACCTGATCGTGATGGACGCCGGGAAGAACACCCGCCTCGCGGCCTTCACCACGCCCGACGCGGAACTGGGCACGGCCGCCTACTCGATGCTCAAGCTGATCGCGCTGGTCGGGCGGGGCGTGGGCGCCGAGACACGGGAGGACGTCGCGCAATGAACGCACGCAGGCAGGCCCCACGGACCGTGCCTGCGTACCTGGCCACCGGCGGACGCAGCGCGACGCACCGGAACACCTACGACCAACTCACCAGGCTCTCACGGCTCGGGGAGTACGTACCCAACGGCATGGACTCACCCCACCTTCGGCTCCTGGAGGTACTGGCCGGCGGGACGCTCACCATCGCCGATGCCGCGGCCTTCCTGCGCCTTCCCGTCTTCGTGATCCGCGTGTTGGTCGGCGACCTGGTGGACCTGGGCGTAGTGCAGGCCGTGCCGCCGGCGGACCTTCCCGACGTCGATCTTTTGGAGAGAGTGCTCAATGGACTCGTCAAGGCTCGCGAGAACGACCTCGCCCGTTGAACCGGCGTATCTCGACGAGTCGTCGACGTACCTCGTCAAGATCGTCGTCGCGGGCGGCCTCGGCGTCGGCAAGACGACGTTGATCCGCGCGGTCTCCGAGATGAGGTCGGTGCACACCGAGGAGGTGATGACGGCCGCGAGCATGTCCCTGGACAACCTCGAGTTCACCCCCGAGAAGACGACGACCACCGTCGCCATGGATTTCGGGCGGATCACGCTCGACCCCGGCGACACGATCCTCTACCTGTTCGGAGCACCCGGACAGCGCCGCTTCAAAGAGGCGTGGGACGACGTCTCCCATGGGGCCAAGGGCGTCCTCGTCCTGTTCGACGTCCGCCGGCTGGACGCGAGCTTCGAAGCGCTCGACATGGTCGAACGCAGCGGACTGCCCTACTGCGTGGCCGTCAACCGCTTCCCCACCTCACCCGATGTCAGCCCCGAGGTACTGCGCGACCACCTCGACCTGGACGCGGACACTCCCGTGGTGTCCTGCAACGCGTTGGACTTCACATCCTCGCTGGACGCGTTGATCGAACTGGTCCGCCATGCCCTCACCCGAATCCGCCTGGACGCTGCCTCGTGACCACACCGCTGTACCTGCCCAACGCCTACCAGCTGTACAGCCGGGAGTTCGCCCGGGATCAGCAAGGCCACTACCGCGACATGCGCGCCAACCACGGGATGATCGCTCCGGTGGAGATCGCGCCGGGGGTGTACGGCCATCTGGTGATCGGCTATCGGGCCGCGCTGGAGTTGCTGCACGACACCGAGACGTGGAGCAAGGATCCCACGACCTGGGCCGCGAGCCTGTCGTCGGACCACCCCATCCTCGGCATGTTGGGGCCGCGTCCCAACCCGCTGTACACCGACGGCATCGCACACGAACGGTACCGCAGGGTGGTCACCGACTGCTTCGATCTGGTCGAGCCACATCACCTGCGCGACCTCGTCCGCGAGATCGCCGATCAGCTCATCGACCGATTCGCCCACAGCGGGCAGGTCGACCTGATCACCGACTTCTCCCGTCCGCTTCCCTCCTACGTCTTCAACCGGCTCTTCGGCCAACGCGACGATGCCGCGCCACAGTTGATCACCGCGCTGGCGAGCCTGCTGGAAAGCGGGGCGGGCGAGGCGGAGTTCTACGAGTACATAAACCGGCTCGTCGGTTCCAAGATCGAGCGGCGCGACAACGACCTGACGTCCTGGTTCTTGGACCACCCGGCCGACCTGTCCACGGAGGAACTGCTGCACACTGTGGTTCTCACGGTCGCGGCCGGGCAGGAACCGACCACCAATCTGATCGCCAACACACTTTCGCTCATGCTCAGCGACAACCAGTACTACAACGACCTGTCCAACGGCGCGCTGAGCACCGAGCACGCGATCGGTCGCATCCTGCGGGAGCGGCCGCCCATGAGCAACTTCGCCCCGCACTACCCCACACGCACGGTCAACTTCCACGGCACCACGATTGCGGCGCACACCCTCGTCATGGTGTCCTTCGCCGCCGCCAACACGGACCCGAACGGGCCCGGTTCCGACCGGCTTGCCGGGGGCGGCGCGCATCTGGCCTGGTCCGCCGGCCCGCACGCGTGTCCGGTGCGTCACGATGCGCTCGTGATCGCCACCACCGCGATCGAACAGCTCATCCGGCGCTGCACCGACCTCGAACTCACCATCCCCGAGGAAGAATTGGAAGCGCGTATCGGCCCCTTCCACAGCGCCCTGGCGCACCTGCCCGCGCGGTTCACCCCGCTGCGGAGCACGAGGAGGGCAGGGAGTCGGGCGTGGCCGGGCAATCCGTTCTCGGCGGCGATCCCGACTACGACGAACTGACCTTCGTCGCCCGGCGGCCGGCGCGGCGGCGCCGAGACAGACGGAACGCGGGACGTCGTCGGCGATGTCCCGCGCTCGGCCCTCGCGCACGATGCGCCCGCCACGCAGGACCGGCGCTCGTGCTGCGCCTGACCTGAGCGCAGGCACGGGGCGGTCCCGGTCGCGGTCGCTCAGCAGCTCTCGCGCACGTTCTCGATGACCGCCGCGCTCTCGATCGTGGTCGGTGTGCTGGTCTCGGTCTCCGGCACGGCGCTGACGTACTACGT
>NZ_JBEXCV010000046.1:0-49840 GCF_040605455.1 Embleya sp. NPDC005575
GCATCCCGGTCCACATGGTCGAGGTGATCAACAAGCTGGCCCGCGTGCAGCGCCAGATGCTCCAGGACCTGGGCCGCGAGCCCACCCCGGAGGAGTTGGCCAAGGAACTCGACATGACGCCGGAGAAGGTCGTCGAGGTGCAAAAGTACGGCCGCGAGCCGATCTCCCTGCACACCCCCCTCGGCGAGGACGGCGACAGCGAGTTCGGCGACCTCATCGAGGACTCCGAGGCGGTCGTGCCGGCCGACGCGGTGAGCTTCACGCTGCTCCAGGAGCAGCTGCACTCCGTGCTCGACACGCTTTCCGAGCGCGAGGCGGGCGTGGTGTCGATGCGCTTCGGGCTCACCGACGGTCAGCCCAAGACGCTCGACGAGATCGGCAAGGTCTACGGGGTCACCCGGGAGCGGATCCGCCAGATCGAGTCGAAGACCATGTCGAAGCTGCGCCACCCGTCCCGCTCCCAGGTGCTGCGCGACTACCTGGACTGAGCCGGCAGCGCGGACCGGGCGGACCGCACCGCATGGGCACGACATCGGCCCCGGATACACCATCCGGGGCTTTCGTGTGTGCGGTTGACGAGGAAATCACCCGTTCGCACAGCGCGAGGGTTCCGCACGGCCACGCTGGGGCACCGGCCTCTACCTGACGGTAGCCGGCGAGAGGTTCCCCATGATGGTGCGAGCGCCCGAGCGGAACAGACGCAGCAGTTTCCGGCGGTACACACGAGGATCGATGGTCGCCCTTGCCGTGGTCGTGACGGTGGCAGTCCTGACGGGCGCCACGCCCTCGGGACCGCCGCGCGTGGTGGTCGGCGGGACCCCCGCGGACACCGCGACCTATCCGTGGGCGGTGGCCCTGTCCAGTCGGGCCGAGTACGGCTCCGCACGATCGGGGCAGTTCTGCGGCGGCACGCTGATTGCGCCCACCAAGGTGCTGACCGCCGCGCACTGCATGTACGACGCGAACGGCAAGCGAGACGACCGCCCGGACCTGAAGGTGATCCAGGGGCGGACCGATCTGCGCACCACGCAGGGCCACGAGGTGGCGGTCGGCGAGGTGTACGTGAACCCGGACTTCGATCCGGGGCGGATCCTGGGTGACTGGGCGGTGCTCACCCTGGACGAGCCGCTCGAGACCGGCGTCGCGTCGATGGTGGGACAGGACGCGGACGTCTACGCGAGCGGGACCGCGTCCACCGTGGTCGGGTGGGGTGACACAACGGGACGGGGCGACTACTCCTCGACGCTGCGACAGGTCACCGTGCCGCTGGTGTCCGACGCGACCTGCGGGGCCGCGTACCCGGGCGGGCGCTACGGGACGTACGACGCCGTCGCGATGGTGTGCGCCGGTGAGCGGCTGGGTGGCAAGGACGCGTGCAGTGCGGACAGCGGCGGCCCGCTCCTGGTGGCCGGCCGGGTCGCCGGGATCGTCTCGTGGGGTGACGGATGTGCCCTGGCGGGTAAACCGGGTGTCTACACCCGGCTCGCCTCGTTCGCCCGGGACATCCGGGATGCCGCCGGATTGTGAGGGATATCACGCCTCTCGATGGTGCCGACCGCCCTCCGGGTGAGCACGACAGACGCCGATGGCGGCCACCTCGCGGTGGCCGCCATCGGCGCGATGTCTGCTCGTCGGGGTCTCAGAGGGTCGGCTGTCTGGTCAGTTGTCGTCGTCCGGTGCGGTAACGGGGACCGCCGTGAGGCGGTCGGTCTCGTCCTGTATCTCCACGGCCACCTTCCGAAGTTCAGGCTCGAACTTGCGGGCGTGGTGCGCACAGAACAGCAGTTCGCCGCCGCTGGAAAGGACAACCCGAAGGTATGCCTGGGCGCCGCACCGATCACAACGGTCGGCGGCCGTCAACGGACTGGCGGGTGTCAGAACCGAATTCACGTCGCCTCTTCTCTACTCGACGAAGCCTTCATCGATGTCCAACATCAAATCAGCCTCGAACGTTCCCGGGGTGATCGTGTCATGTTCAACAGCTTCTCGGCACACCCCTTCTGCAACTCATTCCTTGTGCATAGGACGTGCCCTGTGCGCGTACGGTTCATGCCGGCCACCCGATCGGGTGGTCGAAGATGTGTTCGGTTGCCGGCTAGGATGCGGCGGCGAGCCGTCACCGGGGTGTCTTCCGGCCCCGGTAGCCTTGCTCTCCGGCGCGACGAGGGTGGTCAGTGGGCCCGATTTCGGGGGCTCGGGCACCGCCGCCGCGCCGCACGGATCGACGCGTTTCGCGGCGATTCGACTACGCGACTACATGCGAGGAGTTGCACCGCGTGACCGCCCAGACGACCGCGCAGTCCACCGCGCTCCTGGCGGGCGAGCCCGACCACTCGAACTACACCGCGCGGCATCTCCTCGTTCTCGAGGGTCTTGACGCGGTCCGCAAGCGGCCCGGCATGTACATCGGCTCCACCGACAGTCGGGGCCTGATGCACTGTCTGTGGGAGATCATCGACAACTCGGTGGACGAGGCCCTCGGGGGCTTCGGCGACCGGATCGAGGTGCTCCTGCACGCTGACGGCTCGGTGGAGGTTCGAGACAGCGGTCGCGGTATCCCCGTCGACGTGGAGCCCAAGACCGGCCTGTCCGGTGTCGAGGTCGTCATGACCAAGCTGCACGCCGGCGGCAAGTTCGGCGGCGGATCCTATGCCGCCTCCGGCGGCCTGCACGGCGTCGGCGCCTCCGTGGTCAACGCCCTGTCCGCCCGACTCGACGTCGAGGTCGACCGCGGCGGGCACACCCACGCCATCTCGTTCCGGCGCGGCGTGCCCGGCGAGTTCGCCACCCTCGGCGCGGACGCTCCGTTCAGTGCCGGTAACGGACTGCGCAGGATCAAGAAGGTCGCCAAAGCCAAGGCCGGCACCCGGATCCGCTATTGGGCGGACCGGCAGATCTTCCTCAAGGACGCCGCGCTAGACCTGGAATCGCTGTACTCGCGCGCCCGCCAGACCGCCTTCCTGGTGCCCGGACTCACGATCGTTGTTCGCGACGAGCGTAATGGTGCGAATCCGGGCGAAGTGGACGAACAGGTCTTTCACTACTCCGGCGGGATCAGCGAGTTCTGTGAATACCTCGCTCCCGACCGTGCGCTCTGCGACGTGTTGCGCTTCACCGGCTCCGGCACTTTCAAGGAAACCGTGCCGGTGCTCGACGAGCAGGGGCACATGGTGCCCACCGAGGTCCAGCGCGAGCTGGGCGTGGACGTGGCGCTGCGCTGGGGCACGGGATACGACTCGACCCTGCGTTCCTTCGTCAACATCATCGCCACGCCCAAGGGCGGCACCCACGTCGCCGGATTCGACCAGGCGCTTCGGCGCACGGTCAACGACGTGCTGCGCTCGACCAAGCTGCTGCGCGTGTCCGAGGACGACATCACCAAGGACGACGCGACCGAGGGCCTGACCGCCGTGGTCACCGTGCGTTTGGCCGAGCCACAGTTCGAGGGGCAGACCAAGGAGGTGCTGGGCACCTCGGCCGCCGCGCGGATCGTGCAGAACGTGGTGTCCAAGGAACTGAAGGCGTTCCTGACCTCCACCGGGCGCGACCACAAGGCGCAGTCGCGCGCCGTCCTGGAAAAGGTCGTCTCGGCGGCCCGCACCCGGATCGCCGCGCGGCAGCACAAGGAGGCCCAGCGGCGCAAGACGGCCCTGGAGACCTCGGCGCTGCCGGCCAAGCTGGCCGACTGCCGCAGCGACGACGTCGACCGCAGCGAGTTGTTCATCGTCGAGGGCGACTCGGCGCTGGGCACCGCCAAGCTCGCGCGCAACTCGGAGTTCCAGGCACTGCTGCCGATTCGGGGCAAGATCCTGAACGTGCAGAAGGCGTCCGTCTCGGACATGCTCAAGAACGCCGAATGCGCCGCGATCATCCAGGTCATAGGAGCGGGCTCCGGGCGTACGTTCGACATCGACCAGGCCCGCTACGGCAAGATCATCTTCATGGCGGACGCCGACGTGGACGGCTCGCACATCCGCTGCCTGCTGCTCACCCTCTTCCAGCGCTACATGCGTCCGATGGTCCAGGCCGGCCGGGTCTTCGCCGCGGTTCCGCCGCTGCACCGGATCGAGCTGTCCCGGCCCAAGAAGGGGCAGGACAAGTACGTCTACACGTACTCGGACGCCGAGCTGAAGCGCACGCTGCTGGATTACCAGCGCAAGGGCATCGCCTGGAAGGACCCGGTCCAGCGCTACAAGGGTCTGGGCGAGATGGACGCCGACCAGCTCGCGGAGACCACGGTCGATCCCCGGCACCGCACCCTGCGCCGGATCAACCTGGGCGACCTGGAGGCGGCCGAGCGCGTGTTCGACCTGCTGATGGGCAACGAGGTGGCGCCGCGCAAGGAGTTCATCACCAACTCCGCGTCGCTGCTCGACCGCTCGCGGATCGACGTCTGAGCACACCGGCCCGCCGGTCATGCGCCGGGCCCGAAGGGATTCGTCCCTTCGGGCCCGGCGTTTTTCATGATCATGACATCCGGTCCAAACGGTCCGTATATCTGCGATAGAAGGACGAATGTCACTCATTGGCGTGTGACCGTCACGCCTCCCGTATCGGGAGGGTTCAAATCCTCGTTGGCCAAACGATTCCACGACGCATGGCGGGGCCAGGTCTGCGGCCGTGCCGACGATTCATCCATACAGGTGAATCGTGCAGAACCTGGCCGTGCGGCCCGCGCCCGCTGCCCATGCTGAACACCGGTCCCGTCGAACGCCTGTCTCGGGTGTCGGGATCGGGACGAACGCGCGGTTCGGCAATCGACGAGGAGAGCTACGGTGACGACCAGTTCGTACCGACCCACACTCACCCGGGGTGTGCCGTTCGGCGACCCGGAGTCGGATACGCGCGCGGACATCTATCTACACGTGCAGGCGAGCCCGGAGTTCCAGGAGATTCGGCGTCGCTATCGCGACTTCGTCTTCCCGATGTCGCTCGCGTTCCTCGCGTGGTACCTGCTGTACGTGTTCGCGTCCACCTTTGCGCGCGGCTTCATGGCACACCGGGTCCTGGGCGTGTTCAACGTCGCGCTCGCCTTCGGTCTGCTCCAGTTCGCGAGCACGTTCCTGATCACGTGGGCGTACGCCCGCAATGCGCGCGGCAAGCGCGACCGGGCCGCGCTCAACCTGCGGTGGGAGACCCAGGAGATGTTCCGGTGAACGGTGCCTACCTCGCGGCGGCCGGCGGCCACCGCAGTCTGACCGGCCTGCTGTTCGTGGTCTTCGTGGTGATCACCCTCGGCATCACCGTGTGGGCCAGTCGGAACAACCGCACGGCCAACGACTTCTACGCCGGCGGGCGGGAGTTCTCCGCGTCCCAGAACGGGCTGGCCATCGCCGGCGACTACATGTCGGCGGCGTCCTTCCTGGGCATTGCCGGGCTGATCGCGCTGTTCGGCTACGACGGCTTCCTGTACTCGATCGGCTTCCTGGTCGCCTGGCTGGTCGTGCTCATGCTCGTGGCCGAACTCGTGCGCAACTGCGGGCGGTTCACGATGGCCGACGTGGTCGCGTTCCGGATGAGCCGCAAGCCGGTGCGGACCGCGGCGGGGGCCGCGACGATCGTGGTCTCGATCTTCTACCTGATCGCCCAGATGGTCGGCGCGGGCACGCTGGTCGCGCTGCTGCTCGGCGACACCGGCGGCTCGGCGCAGACCTGGACGATCGTCGGCGTGGGCGCGCTGATGGTGGTCTACGTGACCTTCGGCGGGATGAAGGGCACCACCTGGATCCAGATCGTCAAGGCGGTGCTGCTGCTCGGCGGCGCGATCCTGATGACGATCCTGGTCCTGGTGCGTTTCCACTTCAACCTCGACGAGTTGCTGGACACCGCGGCGCACACCAGCGGCCACGGACAGAAGTTCCTCGAACCGGGTCTGAAGTACGGGAAGAACCTGACCAGTCGGCTGGACTTCATCAGCCTGGCGATCGCGCTGGTGCTCGGCACCGCGGGGCTTCCGCACATTCTGGTGCGGTTCTACACCGTGCCCACCGCGAGGGCCGCGCGGCACTCGGTGATGTGGGCGATCGCCCTGATCGGCACGTTCTACCTGCTCACCATCGTGCTCGGATTCGGCGCCGCAGCGGTGCTCGGGTCGGACAAGATCCGCAAGTCGAACGCGGCCGGCAACACCGCACTTCCGCTGCTCGCGGAGGAACTCGGCGGCGGGCCGAACACGTTCGGCGGCGTGGTGCTGCTCGCGGTGATCGCGGCGGTGGCGTTCGCGACCATCCTGGCGGTGGTGGCCGGGCTGACCCTGGCCTCCTCGGCGTCCTTCGCCCACGACCTGTACACGAACGTGATCCGCAAGGAGGCGACCGAGGAGAGGAGCGAACTCCGGGCCGCCCGGCTCTCGGCGATCGTGATCGGCGGGATCGCGATCGGACTGAGCCTGTCCGCGCAGAAGCTCAACGTCGCCTTCCTGGTCGCGCTCGCTTTCGCGGTGGCGGCCTCGGCCAATCTGCCCACGCTGCTGTACACGCTGTTCTGGCGGCGGTTCAACACCAACGGCACGGTGTGGGCGATCTACGGCGGGCTCGGCTCGGCGCTGGTACTCGTGTTGTTCTCGCCGGTGGTCTCCGGAGGCAAGACGCCGCTGGTGACCGGGATCGACTTCCACTGGTTCCCGCTGGAGAACCCGGGGATCGTGTCGATCCCGATCGGCTTCCTGTGCGGCTGGATCGGCACGCTGCGCTCGGACGAGGAGGCGGACGTCGCCAAGTACGCCGAGATGGAGGTCCGTTCGCTGACCGGGGCGGGCGCCTACTGACGGTGCGTCAGTAGGCGGGCCCGCATGCTCGTCGGGAGGCCCTGGTCCTTGCCGCAACTCTCCGGCCGGGCGGGGGCCTCCTTGTGAGCGTCCACCGCGACGGTCCAGGTGCGGCCGTCGATGTGATCGACCCGGATCGTCCAGCCGCCCTCGTCCTCCGCGCGCTCGTCGTAGACCGACAGCGCGTCGGCCCGGCGCTCGCCGCAGTCCGCGCGGACCGCGAGCTCGGCGGCCTGACCGGCCCGGGAGTAGGTGGACCGGCCCCGGCAGTGGTCCGGCACCATCTCGCCGCGCCCGGCGGCGGCGACCACGGCGCGGGCCGAGGTGGGGTCCAGGCGCCCGTACAGGTAGCCCTGGGGCAGTACGACGGCGGTCGGTGCGAACCGGTGCCCGCCCAGGTGCGTGACCTCCCACGTGGCCTCGGGGAAGCTCGCGGCGAGCGCGGCGGCCAGCGGTCGGCCCGCGACCGCGCAGCACCGGTCGCGCTTGCCGTTCGTGCAGACCAGTAGGAGCGGCTCGGCAGCCGACTCGCCCACCGAGGGTTCGGTCGGTCCGGCCAGCGCGGCCAGGTCGAGCGCGAGCAGGTCGGCGGCGCTGCGCACGCGCAACCAGCGCAGCCAGGTGCCGCCGGGTTCGGTCCAGGCCAGGAAGGCGGTCCGGGGTCCTTCGGAGGCGGCGCCGGCCTTGTCGTCGGCGCGGCGTCCCGGGGCGTTCGGGGTGCGATCGCTCTCCTCGCTCCCGGGGCCCGCCTCGTCCGGGCGGCGGCTTGCCTCGTCCGGCCGACGGATGAGCGCGGCGCGGAAACCGGCCCGCGCGGCCCGCTCGTCCAACTCTTTGCCCACCCCGTCGTCGAGCCCGCGACTGCCGGTCAGCGCCTTGGCGGCCCACGGCCCGGGGTGCTCGACGAGCAGCCAGCCACGCGCCGTCGAAGCGGTGCCGGCCATCGGCTCGGCGAGTTCGTGCGAGAGAAAGACGCAGGTTTCCACGACTGTGCACCGTATAGCCTGCACCCGCCGCCCAGCCTGATCGGCCCCGCCCCGAGCGCCCGGATCCGGTGATCCCGGTACGGTTGTTGCACACGGTAATGATGGGAGGCGGCCATGCCCCAGGGACGGCCCGACGGGAGAGCGGCGATAGCCGGCTTCACGTTGGACGACGCGGTGGCGCTCGCCAGGGCCGCGCACGACGGTCAGTTGGACAAGGGTGGTCACCCGTACATCACGCACCCGTTGCGGGTGATGCGGCATGTCGAGGGCACCTACGCGCAGATGGCGGCGGTGCTGCACGACGTGATCGAGGACACACCGGTGGGCGCGGACGACCTGCGCGCGGCGGGTGTGCCGGAGCGGGTGGTGGCCGCGGTGATTGCGCTGTCCAAGCTGCCCGGCGAACCGCTGGAGGTCAGCATCGCGCGCGCGGCGGCGGACCCGATCGCGATTGTGGTCAAGCGGGCGGACATAGCGGACAACCGCTCCGAGGCCCGGCTCGGCCAGCTCGACGCACAGACGCAGGTGCGGTTGCGGAGCAAGTACGCGCGCTCGATCGAGCTCCTCGAGGAGTTCGCCGCGCGCTGAGGCCCGCGCGGTTCGCCCGGCGAGAAACAACGAAACAACGGAACGGGAGAGGCCCCCGCAGCGAGGGATGCTGCGGGGGCCTCGTCGACGGGTCGACTCAGACGGTGCCCGGCGGGCCGCCGACCGTGTCGACGTGCTTGACCAGCGGCGTGCCGGAGCCGTCCCGGCGCGGGTCCAGGGCGGGCAGCTCGACCGGCCGGCCCTTGGCGTCCGAGGCTCGGGCCGGCGCCAGGCCCGCCCAGGCCAGGCGCAGCGTGGTCTCGCCCTTGAGGAAGCGTTGGCAGCGCACGCCGCCGGTGGCCCGGCCCTTGCGCGGATACTCGGCGAACGGGGTGACCTTGCAGGTGCCGTGCTCCGAGCCGAACAGCGCGTCGCCGCTGTAGGCGGCGACCGTGACCACCACCGCGTCCGCGCCCGGATCCACTGCGGTGAACGAGAGCACGGACTGCTTGGCGCCCAGCTTGACGCCGGCCATGCCGCCCGCCGGGCGACCCTGCGGCCGCACCATCGAGGCCTGGAAGCGCAACAACTGGGCGTCGTCGGTGATGAAGACCAGGTCCTCCTCGCCGGTGCGCAGCTCGACCGCGCCGACGATGAAGTCGCCCTCGCGCAGCGTGATCACTTCCAGGTCGTCCTTGTTCGCCGGATAGTCCGGCACGACCCGCTTGACCACCCCCTGCGCGGTGCCGAGCGCGAGCCCGGGGGAGTCGGCGGCCAGGGTGGTCAGGCACACCAGTCGTTCGTGCGATTCCAACGAGGCGAACTCGGACAGCGGCGCGCCGCCGGCCAGGTTCGGCGCGGTTGCGGTCTCCGGCAACGAGGGCAGGTCGACCACGTTGATCCGGAGCAGCCGGCCGGTGCTGGTGACCGCGCCGACCTCACCGCGCACGGTGGCCGCGACCGAGGACACCACCAGGTCGTGGTTGGCCCTGCCCCCCTCGGGCGGCAGCGGGCCGCCGGTCGAGGTGCGTGCGAGCAGTCCGGTCGAGGACAACAACACCGTGCACGGCGCGTCGGTGACCTGGAGCGGGACCGCCGCGGCGGGCACGTCGGCCGACTCCAGCAGCACGGTGCGGCGCGGCGTGCCGTACTTCTTGGACACTGTGGCCAGCTCGTCCGAGACCACCTTCCGGAGCAGCTTGTCGTCCTCCAGGATCTTGGTCAGTTCGGCGATCTCGGCGCGCAGCCGCTCCTGCTCGGCCTCCAGTTCGATCCGGTCGAACCGGGTGAGTCGGCGCAGCGGGGTGTCCAGGATGTAGGACGCCTGGATGTCGGACAGTGAGAACGTCTCCATCAGACGTTCCTTGGCCTGTGCCGAGTTGTCGCTGGAGCGGATCAGCTCGATCACGCGGTCGATGTCGATCAGCGCGACGAGCAGACCGTCGACCAGGTGCAGGCGCTCCAGGCGCTTGCGGCGGCGGAACTCGCTGCGCCGGCGGATGACCTCGAAGCGGTGGTCCACGTAGACCTGGAGCAGTTCCTTCAGGCCCAGCGTGAGCGGCTGGCCGTCGACCAGGGCCACGTTGTTGATGCCGAAGGTCTCCTCCATCGGCGTCAGCTTGTAGAGCTGTTGGAGGATCGCCTCGGGATTGAAGCCGTTCTTGATCTCGATGACCAGACGCAGTCCGTGCGACCGGTCGGTGAGGTCCTTCAGGTCCGCGATGCCCTGGACCTTCTTGGACTGCACCAGCTCCTTGATCTTGGCGATCACCCGCTCCGGGCCGACGTTGTAGGGCAGTTCGGTGACCACGATGCCCTTGCGGCGCGCGGTGACCGACTCGACCGTCGCGGTCGCGCGGATCTTGAAGGTGCCGCGGCCCTTCTCGTACGCGTCCCGGACGCCGCCCAGGCCGACGATCCGACCGCCGGTGGGCAGGTCGGGGCCGGGCACGTGGCGCATCAGGTCTTCGAGCGTGGCGCCGGGGTGGCGGATCAGATGGCGCGCGGCGGCGACCACCTCGACCAGGTTGTGCGGCGGCATGTTGGTCGCCATGCCGACCGCGATCCCGGACGCCCCGTTGACGAGCAGGTTCGGGAACGCGGCGGGCAGGACGCCCGGTTCCTGCTCCTGGCCGTCGTAGTTGGGGCCGAAGTCGACGACGTCCTCGTCGATCGAGTCGACCATCAGCATCGCGGCCGAGGACAGCCGGGACTCGGTGTATCGCATCGCGGCGGGCGGGTCGTCGCCGCCGAGCGAGCCGAAGTTCCCGTGGCCGTCGATCAGCGGCAGGCGCATCGAGAACGGCTGCGCCATCCGCACGAGGGTGTCGTAGATGGGGCCGTCACCGTGCGGGTGCAGCTTGCCCATCACCTCGCCCACGACGCGGGCGCACTTGACGTACCCCCGGTCGGGACGCAGGCCCATCTCGGCGGCCTGGTACAGGATGCGGCGATGCACGGGCTTGAGCCCGTCGCGGGCGTCCGGCAGTGCCCGGGAGTAGATGACCGAGTAGGCGTACTCCAGGAAGGAGCCCTGCATCTCGTCGACGACATCGATGTCGAGGATGCGTTCCTCGAAGTCGTCCGGTGGCTGCGGACCGGAAGTTTTCGTACTACGGCGGGCCATGCGCGGCGTTGCTCCTTTGCTTCTTCGGGCCGGCGCCGGGCCGTGTCTCCCGTGTCCGCCCGAGGGCGGCGCGGCCGGGGACGGCCCGCACGGCGTGCCCATTGTGACGCGCCGGTGCGACATGTGAGTGCATCGACCCGGGTGACACCGTGCTTGAGGGCCGTGCGAGGAGGGAAGGACAGCCCTTTGGCCCACGGTTGTGCCGCAGGCTCCGGCCGCCGTCCGAGCAGGAAAAAGAAGGGTTTCGCGATGGACGACAAGCAGATTCGCGAACGCATCACCGACATGGTCGAGCAGGAGCGTGCCCTGCGGGAACAACTTGCGCAAGGCGCCATCTCCAGTGGCGAGGAGCACAGTCGATTGACCGAGGTGGAGGCCGAACTCGACCAATGTTGGGACCTGCTGAGGCAGCGTCAGGCATTGCGCGACGCGGGCGCGGACCCGGCGAGCGCGGCCGCGCGGCCGGTGCCGGAGGTCGAGGGCTACCAGCAGTAGGCGGTCCGCGGGCGGGCTTCGCCCATCGCGAACACCCTCGCGAGCGGGAGTCGATCGGGCACCGCGCGTCGTTAGGGTGAGGGTGGCCGCCGTCGCGGCGGTCACCCTCCAGGAGAGGACGGATGGGCTTATGGCAGGACCGGCGACTGCATCGTTGGGGTTCACCGCGACCACGCACACCCTCGGCAACGGGCTCCGCGTGGTGCTCTCGGAGGACCACGTCGACCCCGTGGCCGCCGTCTGCCTCTGGTACGACGTGGGCTCACGGCACGAACGGCCCGGGCGGACCGGGCTCGCGCACCTCTTCGAGCACCTGATGTTCCAGGGCTCGGCCAACGTGCACGGCAACGAGCACTTCGAGTTCGTGCAGTCGGCGGGCGGTTCGCTCAACGGCACCACGAGCTTCGAGCGGACGAACTACTTCGAGACCATGCCCGCGCATCAGCTGGAACTGGCGCTGTGGCTGGAGGCGGACCGCATGGGCGGCCTGCTCCAGGCGCTGACCGAGGAAAGCCTGGAGAACCAGCGCGACGTGGTCAAGAACGAGCGCCGCCAGCGCTACGACAACATGCCCTACGGCACCGCGTGGGAGCGCCTGGTGGCGATGGCCTACCCCGAGGGCCACCCGTACCACCACATGCCGATCGGTTCGATGGCCGACCTGGACGCCACCTCGCTCGCGGACTGCCAGGCTTTCTTCCGCACCTACTACGCGCCGAACAACGCCGTGCTGGCGATCGTTGGCGACGTGGATCCCGAGCAGACCCTGGCCTGGGTGGAGAAGTACTTCGGCACGATTCCCGCGCACGACGGCAAGCCGGTGCCCGCGGACGGCGCGCTGCCGCCGGTCCTGGGGGCGGAGCTGCGCGAGGTCGTGCGCGAGAACGTGCCTTCGCCGGCGCTGATGGCCGCCTACCGGATGCCGGCCGACGGCACCCGGGGCGCGGACGCCGCGGAGATCGCGCTGACCATCCTGGGCGAGGGGGAGAGCTCGCGGCTGAACACCCGCCTGGTGCGGCACGACGAACTCGCGCTCTACGCGGGGGTCGGCCTGATGCGCCAGGCCGGGACCGCGTCGGTGGGCATGCTGGACGTGAAGGCGTCCGGGTCGGGGGCGGTGGCGGCGATCGACGCGGCGTTGGCCGAGGAGTTCACCCGGTTCGCCGCCGAGGGGCCGACCCCGGCCGAACTCGAGCGCGCACAGGCCCAGTTGGAGCGTGCCTACCTGGACACGATGGCCACGGTGGGCAGCCGGGCCGACGAACTGTGCCGCTACGCGACGCTGTTCGGTGACGCGAACCTGGCATTCACCGCGTTGGAGCGGCTGCTGGACATCACCGCCGAGGAGGTGCGGGCGGTCGCCGCCGAACGCCTGGTACCGGAGAACCGTGCGGTGCTGGTGTACGAACCGACGGACGAGCCGACCGACGACGCGCACGAGAACGAGGAGCAGGTCGCGTGACCCAGACCGGCGAGATGGTGTTCCACCCGCGCCCCGGCGCGGGCCCGGCCCGTGAGTGGACCTTCCCCGCGCCCGAGCGCTTCGTGCTCGGCAACGGCCTCGCGGTCCTGCGCGTGGACCGGCCCGGCCAGAAGGTGGTGGCGGTCGAGTTGGTGCTCGACTCGCCGCTGGCCGCCGAGCCGGCCGAGTGCGAGGGCGTGGCGACGATCATGGCGCGCGCGTTCACCGAGGGCACCGACCGGATGGGCGCCGAGGAGTTCGCCGCCGAGTTGGAGCGCTGCGGGGCGACGATCGACACCGACGCCGACCACCCGGGCGTGCGGGTCGCGCTCGATGTGCCGGCCTCGCGCCTGGAGCGGGCGCTGGGGCTGCTTGCCGACGCGGTACGGGCACCGGCCTTCCCCGCGGCCGAGGTGGACCGGCTGGTGCGCCAGCGACTGGACGAGATCGTGCACGAGTTGGCGAGTCCGCCGCGGCGCGCCGCGCTCGCGCTCAGCGGCACCCTGTTCGACGCCTCGATGCGGCTGTCCCGGCCGCGGGCCGGCTCGGCGGAGAGCGTCGCGCGGGTGAACCGCGCGGCCGTGTGGGACTTCTTCACCGCGCATGTGCGCCCGCAGACCGCCACCCTGGTCGTGGTCGGCGACTTCGCCGGCGTGGACGTCACCGACGTGCTGGAGCGCACGATCGGCACCTGGAGCGCACAGACCGCCGAGCCCTCGCGGTCCGCTCCGGTGCTCGCCGACGACCACGCCCGCGTACTGATCGTGCATCGACCGGGCAGCGTGCAGACGCAGCTGCTGGTCGGGCGGGTCGGGCCGGGCCGCGAGGACGCCTCGTGGCCGGCCCTGACGATCGGCACGTACTGCCTGGGCGGCACGCTCACCTCGCGGCTGGACCGGGTGCTGCGCGAGGAGAAGGGCTACACCTACGGCGTGCGCGCGGCGAACCAGTCGCTACAGGAGGGCTCGCTGCTGGCGATCCAGGGTTCGGTGGAGACCGACGTCACCGGGCCGGCCGTCGCGGACCTGGTCGCGGTGCTGCGCACGCTGGCCGCCGAGGGCCTGGTGGACGCCGAGCGGGACGCGGCGGTGCAGAGCATCGTGGGCGTCGCCCCGCTCAAGTACGTGACGCCGCGCGCGGTGTGCGACTCGCTGGCCGATATGGCCGCCGAGCGGCAGCCGGACGGCTACCTGCCGCAGCTCTACCTGCGGTTGGCCGAGGTCGCGACCAAGGACGCCGCCGAGGCGGTGTCCGCCGGATTCGATCCCGAGCACCTCGTGGTGGTGCTGGTGGGCGACGCGGACAAGATTCGCGAACCGCTCGAAGCCCTCCGGCTCGGGCCGGTCACGGTCGTCGAATAGTCGCGATCCGGCGGTGGGCGGACGACAACGGTCGGCCCACCGCCAACCGCCGTCTCATGGGGCACTTACGGTAGACCCATGACTCAGCCGTTGCCGGGCGCCGGGCCCGGAGAGACGACAGCCATCCCGCCGTTCGACAGACCCGACGGGAAAGCAAGCGAACCCGGCGTGCCCCTTGGCGTCGGGCTGACCGCCGCGGACGTCGCGGAACGGGTCGCACGAGGGGACGTCAACGACGTTCCCGTGCGGTCGAGCCGCTCGACGGCCGAGATCGTCAAGGCGAACGTCTTCACCCGGTTCAACGCCGTCATCGGCGTGCTCTGGCTGATCATCCTGTCCGTAGGGTCGGTCAAGGACGGCCTGTTCGGCTTCGTGATCATCGCCAACACCGGGATCGGCATCATCCAGGAGATGCGCGCCAAGCGCACCCTGGACCGGCTGGCGGTGATCGGCGAGTCCAGGCCGGTGGTGCGCCGGGACGGGCAGGCCGTGGCGCTGTCCCCCTCGGACCTCGTGCTCGACGACGTGATCGAACTGGGCGCGGGCGACAAGGCCGCCGTGGACGGCGTGGTCGTCGAGGCGGACAACCTGGAGATCGACGAGTCGCTGCTCACCGGCGAGGCCGACCCGGTGATCAAGCGCCCGGGAGACCCGGTGATGTCCGGCAGCTTCGTGGTGGCCGGCAACGGCGCGTTCACCGCGACCCGGGTGGGTCGCGAGGCGTACGCGGCGCAGCTGATGGAGGAAGCCAGCAAGTTCACCCTGGTGGCCTCCGAACTGCGCAACGGCATCAGCACGATCCTCAAGTACGTCACCTGGATCCTGTTCCCGGCCTCGGTCGCGCTGATCATCAGCCAGTACCGGCTGGAGGACACCACCTGGCGCGAGGCCGTGACCCGGATGATCGCGGGCATCGTGCCGATGGTTCCCGAGGGTCTGGTGCTGCTCACCTCGCTGGCCTTCGCGGTCGGCGTGGTGCGGCTGGGCCGCAAGCAGTGCCTGGTCCAGGAACTGCCCGCGATCGAGGGCCTGGCCCGGGTCGACGTGGTCTGCCTGGACAAGACCGGCACGCTCACCGAGGGCGGCATGAACGTCGCCGAGATTCGCGAGCAGACCGAGGGCCTGCCGGTGCGCGCCGCGCTCGGTGCGCTCGGCACCACCGAGCCCCGGCCGAATGCGAGCCTGGCCGCGATCATCGACGAGTGCCCGGCGCAGACCGGCTGGACGTCGGTGGAGAGCGTGCCGTTCTCCTCCGCCCGCAAGTACAGCGGTGCGACGTTCGAGGTGTCCGGCAACCGCGCCACGTGGCTGATCGGTGCCCCCGAGGTGCTGGTGAGCACACAGGCGCACGGCGACCTGCTCGCCGACGCCGAACGGCTGGGCGCACAGGGCCTGCGGGTGCTGATGCTGGTGCGCACCGACGCCTCACTCGCGGACACCGTCGACGCGCTCGTCGGCGGCCCGGACGGCGCCGACGTGACGCCCGCCGCGCTGGTGGTGCTGGAGCAGCGGCTGCGGCACGACGCGGGCGCGACGTTGGACTACTTCGCCGACCAGGGCGTGGCGGCCAAGGTGATCTCCGGCGACAACGCGATCTCGGTCGGCGCGGTGGCCGCCAAGCTCGGCATCAAGGGCGCCGAGCACCCGGTGGACGCCCGCACGTTGCCCACCGACCAGAACGAGCTCGCGGACGTGTTGGAGGCCAATACGGTCTTCGGTCGGGTCACCCCGCAGCAGAAGCGGGACATGGTCGCCGCCCTTCAGTCGCGCGGCCACAACGTGGCGATGACCGGCGACGGCGTCAACGACGTGCTCGCGCTCAAGGACGCCGACATCGGCGTGTCGATGGGCTCGGGCAGCGAGGCCACCAAGGGCGTCGCGCAGATCGTGCTCCTGGACAACAGCTTCGCCACGCTGCCGTCGGTGGTCGGCGAGGGCCGCCGGGTGATCGGCAACATCGAGCGGGTCTCCAACCTGTTCCTGACCAAGACCGCCTACTCGGTGCTCCTGGCCATCCTGGTCGTGATCGCCAACGTGCCGTACCCGTTCCTGCCCCGGCACCTGACGCTGCTGGCCTGGTTCACCATCGGCACGCCGGCGTTCTTCCTGGCGCTGGCACCGAACAAGGAACGGGCCCGCGCCGGCTTCGTCAAGCGGGTGCTGCGCTACTCGGGCCCCTCCGGCGTGATCGCCGGTGTGGCGACCTTCACCGCGTACCTGCTGGCCCGTTCGCACTACGGCGCGACGGACGCCACGCGTACGGCCGAGACGTCGATCGCGACGCTCACGCTGTTCCTGGTCGGCCTGTGGGTGCTGGCGATCATCGCCCGCCCGTACACGTGGTGGCGGATAGCCCTGGTGCTGGTGATGGGGGCCGGGTTCGCCACGGTGCTCACGGTGCCCTGGCTCCAGGACTTCTTCGAGCTCAAGCTGGTCGGTACGCGGATGCCGTGGACCGCGGTCGGCCTCGCGGTCGCTGCCGGGGTCCTGCTGGAGGTCGTCGCCTATTGGAACAAGCGGCGCTTGGCGAGCGAGGTCGCGGCCTAGCGCCTGTGCGTTGGCGTTCGCGCCTGGCTCGGGAGGTTGTACCCACCCGCTCCACCCGTTGCGTCCGCTGCGGATGTTGCGGTTCGACCACGTCGGGGAGGCTGCTTGGCCTCGCAGCCCGGCGTGGTCGGCTCCTACTTGCCGGCTCGGTGCCGTTCCGCGAGGGCCAGGCCCACGCCGATCAGTGCCGAGCCTCCGGCCAGGCCGGCGATGAAGGCTCGGCGGCCGCGGGGGAGTTGCCCGCGGTGCCCGTACGTGATGAGCGTGTCGCCGACGTCGGCCGCCGAGGCCGCCAGCGCCCAGGTGCGGATCGGCTCTCCTCGGGCGGCCGCGAACATCGCACCGGCGCCGAGCGCGAGGTCGCGTCCGCCGAGCGCGCGGGCGAACACGAGGGCTCCGGTGCGATCCGCGTCGTCGCCGATCCACGGTCGGGAGACCCGCGGCGGGTCGAGCAGCGCGACCACGCCCAGGGCGGCCCGGGCACCGCCCCAGCCGATGGTGGCTTTGCGAATGAGGCCCTCGACATCACGCAGCGTGTTTGTCACATCCGCCACGGTATCGCTCACAAGGCACTTCAGCGGTCGTCGATTTCGTGCATTAGCCTCGCTCTGCCGCACACACGCATCGGCGACATTGCGGGATCGGCGCCATCGTGACGATCCGTCACGCATCCAGGGGGGTGGCGGCGGCCGATCGCGCCACGGGGATGGAGAACCACGTTGTACCTGCGCAAGCCTGCCGTTCCGGGACTGTTGATCGCCGCCTTTGTCATCGCGCTCTCCAGCGGATGCGGCCTGGTCGACAAGGTCAAGGGCGACGACGACAAGAAGAAGGCCACGACCGCGCCCCAGGCGGGCGGCGGTTCCACCGGTGGCGCGAGCGGCGCCCCGGCCACGCAGCCCGGCGGGGGCAAGGGCACCACGCCCGCCACGGCGCCGGCCACCGGCAAGCCGGGCGGCACGGGCGACCTCAACCCCAAGGAGTTCTGCAACCTGCTCACGCCCGCCGAACTCAAGGGCGTACTGGGCAGCGAGGTCACCCGCACCAAGAACGACGACTCGCTGCGCACCTGCCGCTACTACGGGCCGGGCGACTCGCCGGTGGTGACCCTCCAGTACTTCACCCGCAGCAGCAAGCTCGGCGACACGCCGGAGAGCGTCGTGGCCAAGAACGACATGTCGAAGTACGGCAAGCCGATCACCGACCTCGGTGCGTTCCCCACGCTGTACGTGCCGGGTAACGGCAGCTACCCGGCGCCCAGCGTGCCCGAGGTCTACTTCGCCAAGGCGCACGGCGACCTGATCGTCGACATGCACGTGAGCCTGGCACCCGCCGCGAAGGACCTGCCGCGCGCGCAGCACATCGCGATCGCCAAGCTGATCGCCGACAAGATCTGATCCGCCGCCCGGGGCCGGGCCGATGTCGGCTCGGCCCCGGGTCCGCGGTCAGTTCCCCTTGAGCTCCGGGAAATCCTCCTCGAACCACTCCAGGGCGCCCCGTCCGGCCAGGTCGCCGTCGTGCAACTCGCGCTCGCGACCCCGCAGTTCGACTCGGCGGATCTTGCCCGAGATGGTCTTGGGCAACTCCGCGAACTCGATCCGGCGAACCCGCTTGTACGGTGAGAGCACGGCACGGGCGTGCCGCAGGATGGACAGCGCGCTCTCTCGGGTCGGCTCGTGCCCGGGCGCGAGCACCACGTACGCCTTGGGCACGGCCAGTCGGACCGGATCCGGCGACGGCACCACCGCGGCCTCGGCCACCGCGTCGTGTTCGATCAGAACGCTCTCCAGTTCGAACGGCGAGATGCGGTAGTCGGATGCCTTGAACACGTCGTCGGAGCGGCCCACATAGGTGATGTAGCCGTCCGCGTCCCGGGTGCCGACGTCGCCCGTGTGATAGAAGCCGTCACGCATCGACTCGGCCGTGCGCTCCGGGTCGTCGAGGTATCCGGTCATCAGGCCCAGCGGGCGGGCGGCGAGTTCGAGGCAGATCTCGCCCTCGGCGTCGGTGCCCGTGACCACCTCGCCGGAGATCGGGTCGACCAGGGCCACGGTGTAGCCGGGCAGCGGCCGGCCCATCGAGCCCGGCCGCACCTCCTGCCCGGGCGCGTTGCCGATCTGCGCGGTGGTCTCGGTCTGCCCGAAACCGTCCCGGATGGTCAACCCCCAGGCGGCCCGCACCTGTTCGATGACCTCCGGGTTGAGCGGCTCGCCCGCGCCGATCACCTCGCGCAGCGCGGTGCGCCACGCGCCCAGGTCCTCTTGGACCAGCATCCGCCACACGGTCGGCGGCGCGCAGAACGAGGTCGCCCCACAGCGCACCATCGCGTCCAGCAACGGACGTGCGGTGAACCGCTCCTGACGCACGATCAGGATCGTGGCCCCGGCGTTCCAGGGAGCGAAGAAGTTGCTCCAGGCGTGCTTGGCCCAGCCGGGCGAGGAGATGTTCAGGTGCACGTCGCCCGGACGCAGACCCAGCCAGTACATCGTGGACAGGTGCCCGATCGGGTAGCTCGCCTGGGTGTGGCCCACCAGCTTGGGCTGCGCGGTGGTGCCGGAGGTGAAATACAGGAGCAGCGGATCGGTCGCGGCGGTCGGGCCGTCCGGTACGAACGCCGCGACCGCGTCGTGGGCGTCGGGCCCGTCGTGCGCGTCGGCGAACGAGAGCCAGCCCGGCACCGGTTCGCCCACCACGATCCGGGTCCACGCGCCCGGCACTTCGGCGAAGCCCGAGGTCACCGCCGACTCGGCGATCACGTGCGCGACACCGCCCCGGGTGACCCGGTCGGTCAGGTCGGCCGGCGCGAGCATCGTGGTCGCCGGGATGATCACCGCACCGAGCTTCATCGCGCCCAGCATCGCCTCCCACAACTCGACCCGATTGCCGAGCACGAGCAGGATCCGGTCGCCGCGCCGCACGCCCCGCGCGCGCAGCCAACCGGCGACCCGGTCGGAGCGCCGGGCCAGTTCGTCGAAGGAGAGCCTGGTGTCGGTGCCGTCCTCGGCCACGATCCACAGCGCGGTGGTGTCGTTGCCACGGGCGATCACATCGAACCAGTCGAGCGCCCAGTTGAATTCGGCGGGTTCGGGGCGCGGGAAGTCCCGGCACGCGGTGGGCTGGTCCTCGCGGTGTTCGATCAGGAAGTCGCGCGCAGCGCGAAAAGCCTCGGTCGCACCCGTCGTCATCGCCGAATACCTCCGTCTGTCGTGCGGATCGCCGTACCGCAGCATCGCGTCGTCGGTACAGGAACGCACCCTCGCATCACCCGTTCGAGCGGTCAACGACCGGGCACGGGCCCCTCGCATTGACCGTCGCGGCGCCGGGCCGCAAGACTCCCGGAGACACCGCAAAAAGCACACAAAGTTGATCTTGATCCGACATTCGGGGCCGTAATTGACAGACACTACGGGGCGATCCGACCCGCGCGTGCTCGTCCTCGCCGACGACCTCACCGGCGCCAACGCCACCGCGGTGCGCTTCGCCCGGCGCGGGATGCGCACGCTGGTCACCGGTGGGCCGCCCCGGGCCTGCGTCAGCGCGCCGGACGTGCTCGTGCTGGATCTGGCCACCCGTCAACTGCCTGCCGCGCAGGCCGCGCGCCGGGTGGTCGCGGGAGCCTCGGTCTTCCCGAACGCGCCGCTGGTGACCAAGCGGGTGGACAGCACGCTGCGCGGCAATCCGGGCGCGGAGACCGCGGCGCTGCTGCATGTGCTGGACGCCCGCCCGGGGCCGCCGGTGCGCGCGCTGGTGGTGCCGGCCCACCCCGAGGCGGGGCGTACCACCGAAGGCGGCATCCATCACGTGCACGGCGTGCCGATCGCGGACAGTGAGGTTGCCCGCGACCCGTTCTGCCCGGTGACGTCCTCGTGTGTGATCGAGGCGTTCGACGTGATCGACCGGCCGATCGTGCATGTCCCGCTCGACGTGGTGCGCGGTGACTCGTCCGGCCTGGCGCGGGCGCTGTGCGAGCCCGGAGCCCGGGTCCTGGTCTGCGACGCGGTCACCGAGGCGGATGTGGAAACGCTCGCGTCGGCCGCCGCGGCCGCCGCTCTCGGCGGCGAACTGCGCTGGCTGCCGGTGGATGCCGGCCCGTTCGGCGCGGCGCTGGTCGGTGCGTCGGGCGTGCTGCCCGCCGGGCCGCCGGTGCTCGGCGTCGCGGGCAGTCTGAGCCCGCTCAGCCGTGATCAGGTCGCCGAGACCCAGCGCCGACTGGGCGCGCGCTGGTTGGACGTGGGCGATGCGCCCGACCCGGTCCGGGTCGCCGCCGACCTGGTGGCGCTGGCCCGCACCGGCGCGGCCCTGACCGGGATTCGCACCCGGATCCCGGATCGCATCGACCCGGTGCGCGCCGCGCGGCTGCCGGTGCTGCTCGGCGAGGTGGTCAAACGTGCGTTGGCGGCCGCGCCGTTCGCGGGGGTGTACGCGACGGGCGGGGACATCGCGGGCGCGGTGTGCATCGCGCTCGGCGCGGACGGGCTCGCGGTGCAGACCGAGGTACAGCCGCTGGTGGTGGCCGGCCGGCTGGTCGGCGGGCCGCACGACGGGTTGCCGTTCGCGGCGAAGGGCGGCCTGGTCGGGGACGCGAACGCGGCGGTGGCGTGTGTGTTGCACCTGCGGATGAGTTCCACCGTCCAGGCGGCTTCGCCGACGGCAGTCACGGCTCGGGAGATCGATGATGGACGACGATAGGAACACGCTGCCCGTGGTGGGGCTGACCCTGGGCGACCCGGCCGGGGTCGGCCCGGAGATCGTCGCACGCACGCTCGTGGACCCGGGCCTGCGCGGCGACGTGCGGTGCGTCGCGGTGGGCGACGCGGCGGCGTTGCGCCGGGGCGCGGGGGTCTGCGGATTGGGCCTGACGGTGCGGGTGATCGACTCCCGGGAGGTGTCGCCGGACCCGGACCCGACGGTGGTCGACATCCTGGATACCGCGACCGTCACCGACGAGGAGATCACCGAGGCGATGCCGTGGGGGCGCGTCGGTGTAGCGGCGGGCGCCGCCGCGCTCGCCGCGATCGAACTCGCGGTACGCGCCGCCGAGAGCGGTCTCGTCGATGCGATCGCGACCGCCCCGATCAACAAGGAGTCGATCTGGGCCGCGGGTGCGGGGCAACTCGGACACACCGAGTTGCTCGGCGAACTCACCGGCGCCGCGCACCCCGACACGATGTTCGTGGTCGGCGGCCTGAAGATCTTCTTCACCACCCGGCACGTGTCGCTGCGCAAAGCACTGGACCTGCTCACCGCGGAGCGGGTGGACGCGGCGATCGAGGCCGCCTACCGGGCGCTGCGGGTGTTCGGCGACGACGAGGCGCCGGTGCTCGCGGTCGCGGCGGTCAATCCGCACGGCGGCGAGGGCGGGGCCTTCGGCGACGAGGAGACCGCGGTGCTGGGACCTGCGGTCGAGCGGGCGCGGGCGCGTGGGTTGGACGTGGTCGGGCCGATTCCCGCCGACGCGGTCTTTCATCAGGGGCTGCGGGGGCGCTACGCGGGGGTGTTGTCGCACTTCCACGATCAGGGGCACATCGCGGCGAAGACGTTCGACTTCGACGGGACCGTCTCGGTGACGGTCGGGCTGCCGATCCTGCGCACGTCGGTGGACCACGGGACGGCGTTCGACATCGCGGGGACGGGGGCGGCCGAATACGCGTCGATGCGTGAGGCGGTTCGGACCGCCGTGCGGTATGTGCCCGTGCGGGCGCGGGTTCGGGCTGCGTGGGCTCACGCGCCGGGTGGGCTGTGAGGGTGGGCTGGAGTGCGGGTGTCCTCAAGCGCCGGACGGGCTGGAGTGCGGGTGTCCTCAAGCGCCGGACGGGCTGGAGTGCGGGTGTCCTCAAGCGCCGGACCGAATGAGAGTGACTAAACAAAGATCGGGCTGAAAGAGCCCCGCCCGGCATGGGGTGGCCGGACGGGGCAGGGGTTGTGGTCAGGCAGTGCAGGGGTCGCACGGACTGAGCGTGACCGGCGCGTCCGTAAGGGGCGGGAACGTGCTGACGTGGTCGGGGCACGCGAAGACCGTTCCGCCGGCGAGACCGCGCGGCGAGTCGACCAGGGCGACGACTACGCAACCATGGCGGAAGTCGTGGCAGCGTGCGCAGTAGCGGTAGGCCGGGGGGCGCAGGAGCGTCACGCCATTACCCCCGCCGCGCGTGCCGCAACGGTCCAGTCATGGACGGGTCGGCGCGTCGCTTCGGTGAGTTCGGCGAGTCGGGCTTGCTGCTGCCGCTGTTGTTCGGCCGCTTCCGCTTCGGCGCTCTGCCGGCGCCACTCGGCGAGTTCTTCGGGGGTCATCAGGTACGGCCGGACGACCGCTGCCGAGTCCTCAAGGGGCGGGTCGTCGTCGGCGGGGGTGGGCGGTACGAAGTCGCGCCACACGGACCGGCGCGGGGTCGGCTTCGGCTTGCGGGGCTCGAACCGGCGCGGGGTTCGCTCGGCGCGGATGCCGTGCTTGCCGCGGGGTGTGGGGGTGAGGAGTCGCAGCACCCATGCGAGCGCGCGGGCAATAAGCTCTGTCATGTCTCAGCTCTCCTGAAGCTTGAGGCCACTCCCGGGACCGTTGGCGCGGTCGCCGGGGCTTTCCATCTCCGAATGTACGCCCTGTGGACTGCTCTGGACTAGCTTGGACTGGACTGGACTGACGTTATATGTGGGCATGGGGCGTTGACTACGATTCGCGCATGCCCATTGATCGCGATGACCCCGCGTGGCCGTACGAGCAGGTCGTGGCTGGACTGCTGGCCGCGATCAAGGCCGGAACCCTGGCTGCCGGGGCAAAGCTGCCGCCCGAACGTGTACTTGCCGAGGAGTACGGCGTGGCTCGGGTAACGGTCGGTCGCGCCCTTGACGAGTTGACGAAGCGGGGCGTAATCGAGACTCGCCCCCGCCGCGGGACCTATGTCACACAGGCTGGCCAGGGCATCGAGGCCGACGCCTCGGAGTAGGTGCAGGGATTCCGATGCCCCGCCCGGCCGCAAGCAGTCACGAACGGACGGGGCATCTCGGCATCTCGGTTCAGTCGATGGTGCCGGTCCATCCGCCGCGCTTCAGGTGGCAAACGCCGTCGGGGGTGATTCGGACGTGCGCGCCGTAGAGCGGCAACCGACCCTCGACGTTCAGCCGTAGTCGGATACGTTCGAGCAGCTTCCAGAGTCGGCGGGGTCCGCCTTCGTGAACGATGGGTGCCGCAAACCGATGGGCGGTTGCTCTCGCCCACGATCCATCCGGGTGGACGAGTACCGCGGAGCGCGTGTCACCTTCATGCCGGTAGTCGAGTTCCACGCCGGGCACTTCGACTTCAAGCATCGACCGGACTTCCCACGCTTCGGCAATATCCATCACCGGGAAGCGACCCGCTGTGACGTGCAATCCACCCGCTACCCACGCGAGCGTCACCAGGTCGGCGAGTCCCGGCGGGTAGTCGTCGCCGTGCCGAGTCGTCATGAAGCCGGCCCAGTCGCGTTCGATGCGGCCGGTCGCCCCGCCGTCCGGGTCCTTCCATGCGGTCAGAATCAGTGACGTGTTCGCAATCGTGGTCACGAGTCGTCCGCCGGGGCGCAGTGCGGCGAGCCACGATGCGGGAACGGGGCGAACGGCGACGGTCGCAATGATTCGGTCGTACGTGCCCTGAAGGGGTCCGGTCGCGTCGACTGTTTCGAACGTCGGGTGCATGTCCATCGCTGCGAGTCGTTCGCGCGCGGCTTCGGTCAGATAGGGGTCGACGTCGACACTCGTCACGTGCTCGGCGCCGAGTCGACGGCAGGCATAGGCCGTGAGCCCCCCGGCCCCGGTCCCGACGTCCAAGAGGTCGACCCCCGCGGTCAACCGCCCATGGCGAAGCATTTGCACCACCAAACCGGGCATTGTCGCCGAGGACGTCGCACGACCGATCGGGCGGTCGTCCGGCGCGGCGTGGTCGGCGTGCAAGGGACCGACCCGGGTTACCAACGACGTGTCGCTGTATGCGGCCGTTGCCCACACTTCCGGGTCCGCCGCACCGTCGCGCACCTGCCAACCCGAGTCGGCCCGTTCCCACCACTTCGGTACGAGCGCATGCCGGGCGGTGTGTGCGACAGGCTCGCGCCATCGTGACACGGGATCCGTGATGTCCTCGGCGAGTCGGGCGGCATGTCTTTCCCAGTCCATGACCGGCCTTTCTATTCGTCGTACTTCGGGGTGCACGCTTCCTGCCGTGACGGGTCACAGTCGTTGCTGTCGTCGGGCTGACACGGCACAACCGCCCGAACGGGAATCCGCTCGACTGCCGCAAACCATTCCGGGCTGCCCACGATGTCGGCGAGCCGGTGATCCCGGACGTTGAGAACCGGCATGAACCGGCTGAGCACGCACAGGCTCAGACTGCCGTCCGGGAGCACCGCCGCGCGCCGGTCGCCACACCGGCCGCATAGCTCGGTCACGCTGGGAGTCGCGGAGGTCTCGGCTGCCCGCCCGACCGCGCGTACTCGGTCGGTCTGAATGCGGCGCACACCCATACCGACCAGCTCGGCGCGCGCCTCCTTGATGCGCTGCCCCGGCAGGATGTCAACGATCCCCGCCCGAAGCGGAATGCCCCGGCGCACGACCTCGGCAATGTTTGCCCGAGTCCGCTGGTAACTGCCTGGCCTTGTGGTGATCGTGTCGTGCTCCGCGGGGTCGTCGCTGTAGTAGGACGTGGCGAGCGAGACCCTGGGGCGCTCGAACACCGCCCATGCGAGGGGCAGCACCTTGTACAGGTTGCTGTAGACCTCCACCTGTCGACCGAGGGAGAGCGCCAAGTCGACCAGCTCGCGCCAGTGCGGGTAGATGGTCGGCTCCCCGCCGATGAGCTGAATCCGTTCGATGCCGAGCGCCGCGGCATCCGTGATGAGCATCCGCCAATCGGCAAGCGTCATCACACCGTGCGTGCCTTGTGGGGATGACGACGAAAGGCAGTGGGTACAGGCGAGTTGACAGCCTGCCGTCACTTCGAGTTCGAGGAAGTCCAGCCCCACGGGCTTGAGTGCGGTTGTCATGTGCTTTCACGCTCCCTGTCGGATCGCTAGATACCGGTTACTTCGGTGACCCGGTCGCACTTGATGCACACCATCATTCGGGTCCCGCAGATCGTTGGCCCCTTCTGCGCCGGCGTGCACTTCCCGGGCGGGCAGGGGGGTTTCTCGCTCAAGTGCCCATTCCTTAGATCGGGTGGTGCCCGCCGCGCCGAGCTGCGGGGGTGACCAGCTCGGCGCGGCGGGATCGGGCGCCCTGGTGTCGGACTCGGGCAAGGAGAGGACGACACCAGGACAGCTACGGGAGTGCTCGCGGCGGCTTGCAGGGGTCCGGGAATCGGCATCCCGGCGAGCACTTACACGGCGGGTTCGGGGACATGTGTCCGTCGCCGAACGGCCACGATGCCAACGTGCCTGCGAACAGTTCGGGCGGCTTCACCATGCGGGTTCCGGCCCGGTCAACGCGGTAGACCGCAAGCCACATCCGGCCATCGGCGGCGGGAAGCTTTGGGCTTCGGTTGTCCTGCGTCGGGTCTCGCATTTCGACTGCGCTCCTCACACTTCGCGCGCTTCACTGCTGTGTGTAAACCGATCGTGACGCGGCGCCGGACCACTCGGGAGTGAGCGCCCGTCCCGGATTTTGATGGGAAAGAGGTACCGGCGTGCGATTCGAAGCGGCCCCCGATGGCGCGAAACGGTTGCATCGGTTCGGGCTTGCGATCAGGGCGCAGCGCGAGCGAAAGGGCTTAACGCTTGCCGACATGGCAGCCGCGTGCGGGTACTCGACGTCGGCATGGTCGCGGTACGAGAACGGAAGCCCGATCCCACCCGAGCTGCCCGCGAAGCTCGACGAAGTCATGGGCACACAAGGGATGTTCGCGGTGCTGTGGGACGTGATCAAAGACGAGATGTGGCCGGACCGGTATCGCGACTACATGCGGCTCGAAGACGGGGCACGGGAGATTGGCGAGTACGCCCCGTACGTCATCCCAGGACTGTTACAGACACCTGCGTACGCTCGCGCGCTGTTCGAAGCAGTGAACCCCGACGCGACACCCGAAGCCATTGAATCCATGGTTGATCTGCGCATGAGTCGACAGATTCGGTTGCGCAGCGCTGACCCGCCCTACGTCTCTGCCGTACTTGACGAAGCGGTCATCCGGCGCGCGGTGGGTGGGCCGGCCGTTCTGTGCGAACAGCTCGAAGCCCTCTTGCCGCTGCTGGACACGTCTCGCACGCTGCTGCGAGTTGCCCCGCTTGCCCGTGGTGCCCATGCAGCCCTCGGCGCCCCACTGATCTTGCTAGGTCTGGCCGATGGTGGACAGGCCGCCTACCAAGAAGGGCTGGTAAATGGGCAACTCGTCGAAGACCCGGATGCTGTGCGAGCGCGCCGGCGGTCCTACGATCGAGTTAGTGCCGACGCGCTGACGCCGGGTGAATCGGCAGCCCTGATCACGGCGGTCATCAAGGAGTGCAAGTCATGACCCAAACCCCTCAACTCGACCAAGCTGCCTGGCGCAAGTCGAGTTACAGCAACGGGGATGGCGGCGCCTGCGTAGAGGTGGCTGACGGCTTCGCGGTCGTCCCGGTCCGTGACTCGAAGGACCCGAGCGTCGGTCACCTGACGGTCGTCCCCGCGTCCTGGTCGGCGCTGCTGTCCACGCTGCGCACGGTCTGAAGCACTCCGCGCGACCCCCGGCCATGCTCGGACCGCCGGGAGTCGCCCCGCTCTGTGAACTCCCTTGCAGCGCCAGGTAGTTCGGCAACGTGAAAATGCCCCGACTCGCCAGCGGGTAGCCAACGAGTCGGGGCATTGTTGCGAGCATCGACAGTTGCAGAAGCCCACCAAAACGCCGCAATGAGCCGTGCTGAAGTTCCCTCTCCCTGCCGCCGGAAGTAGGCCGGGGGAGGGGGTCACCCCCTGGGCAGCGCGCTCAGCTCTGGCCGGACTCGCGCCGAGAGCGATGCTCGGCAGCCCAACCGCCGGGCTGATGACGCGCGGTCTCTCGGTTGTGGCAGCGCACGCACAGCGGACGCAGACGCTCGGGCGCGTCGGGATCGGCCACGCCCTGGTCGACCAGGACACGGCGACTGAGCGGGAAGTGGTCGGCGACCGTCGCGGCAGCCGAGCACAACGCACACCACGGGTTCGCGTACAGGTAGGCACGGCGCAACCGCTTCCACCTGGTCGACGCGTACCTGTCATCCGAGGTCGGCGCGCGAAGCTTCTCGGCTTCCCGCTTGTGCTTCGGACACTGACCGCCCGAGGTCAGCTCGGGACAGCCCGGGATCGGGCAAGGGGGGCGGGGTCGTCTGGGCATGGGGGTCCTTTCCCGGGCCGGGGGACAGTCGTGAATCCCCCGGGCCCGTAGTTGTCAGATGGCGCCTGTACGGGCCTTACATGCCTTCACAGCGGCCGAGTAGCACGGCACGCAGAACGACCGCCGGTAGCCGGGCATGTCCGGGCGGGATACGCCACGCGAGACCAGCTCGCGCCGTGTCAACGGCCAGTGCGCCGACACGTCCGCCCCTTGCCCGCAGACCGAACAGAACGGACTGACATGCCTACTCGTGTCCTGAAGCATCCGCCCCCTTCGGAGAAATGACCGGCGGATCGATCGGCAACCCGTCCGTCCCCATGGGCGTCACGTCGATCAAGGCCAGGCCGTCATCGACCGAACGCTGTCGACGGATGCCCCGCGGCATTGGTGCTCCGCCGTTCACCACGCGCAAGGGGTCGGGAGTGTCGCTCCACACGGGGCGACCAAGCGCGTCCCGGGGGAAGTACGGATAGTCCCCGTTCGGGCCGGGGTCCAGCGCGTCGACCGCCATCCCTACTGCGTGCCATTCACGTAGGCGTCGCGCTCGGCTCCGAGTTCCTTTTCGTACTCGCCACCGATCTCCGTCGCCTTCTCGTCCGCCATGGTGACGATCTCTTGGAGTAGGGACGACTCGTACCAGCGCTGTTCCGGAACGGTGATCTCCTCGCCCAGTACCCTCTGGGCAGCCTGCGCGGCATCCAGAACGTGCCTGCGCTTCTCGCGTCCGGCCCGGTATTCGGCAAAGGCCATGAACCAGGGTTCGGCGCAGATGAGTTCCTTGAATCGCTCGTGTGCGGCGCTCCCTTCATCGACCACCTTGTTCGCGTGCTCGCTCCACTCCTTGACGAATGCGCGGCTGTACTCCTCTCGCCGCTGCTGCCGTCGGGTGGCTTCCGCCTCCTGTGCGGCTTCCAGTGCTGCTTGGGCTTCGGCGAGTGGACCCGAGTACTTCTCGGCTTGGGCTTGCAGCTTGGCCAGCTTCTCGGCGGCCTTCTCGACCTCGGAACTCATGCGGCCTCCTCGTTTCCGGCGGCGGACACGTCGCGGCCACTCTGCGCAGCGATTTTCTTGTCGTTCATGTAGTAGCCGAGCGACATGCGGAGAGTGGGGCTCAGTCGGTCGACAGAGTCCGGGTTGCTGTCCCTGAGTGCGGCGAGCCGTTCCATCTCCGCGTTGTACTTCCACGCGCCCGCGCGAAGTCGAAGCTTCGTTTCCTGCCGATCCGTCGACAGTGTGTAGTGCTCGGCCTTGATGATCATTCACTCACTCCATGGTGTGCAGACATGGGGAAGCCCCCGGCCAATGGACCGAGGGCGATGGGGTTCAGCGATGGCCGCAGAGCGCCGCGTCCCCGGTCGGGTATTCGACGTCGACCAGCGCAGCCCCCGCGGAGAGGCTTGGTACTCGGTCCGCCGGTCCGTCGTGCGGAGTGGAAGTGTGGTAACCGGCTTCTCTCTCGGGAGTGGTAGGGACCCGCGATGGCCGGCCCCGGTCGACTGAATCGACCTCGGCAAGTCGTGCTGCCCCGTTCCTCTCTCGGGAGTAGTGGGGGTCGGCGATGTCCTACTGTCACGGCGGAACCGGTCGACGGTGACGGGGGAGCCCGGTGACCGGCCTCTCATGACCTATGGGGAGGGACGATGGCCCCGGGACGCCGGACGGTGACGAGGTGACGTTCGAGACCCTGTTTTCGGTATGTCTTAGAGATCTCTAAGGCATATCCAAAAATGGGTCTCGAACGTCACCTCGTCACCACACCGACCGCCGAACGTGCTGTTTAGGCCGGTATGGGTGCCCGCTGTTGGACTGCGCCGGTCGGTGTGGGGTCGGCAAGCGTCAGCCTGTCCCGGGGTTGGGTGATCGCAGGCCACCCGTTGACCGTGTGCGCGTCGTTGCGGGGCTTGCCCGCCGAGGTCAACTCGGGCAGCACGGTGGACACGTTGCGGCGCTCTTCGGCCGGTGGCGCGCTGTTGCGGGGCTTGCTCGCCGACGTGTCGCCGTGGTCGGCGGGTTCGTTCAGACGTGCCCGTGTTCCCGCCGGTGTCGGCACGGTCGGCCGCTCGGTCTCGGCTTCGGCGAGCGCTTCGGCTTCTTTGATGATCGGCGTCAACTCGCCGGACAACGCGAAGGTCACCAACGACTCGTCAAGCGACTTGGCGCCGCGGGCACCTCTGCGCACGGTGAGCTTCGCGCCGGCTTCGAGCAGCATGGCGCGCTTGCCGTCCGTGTCGGCTTCTCTCCAGTCGTCGGCGTAGGTGCGGCCGGTCGGGACGGTCTTGCGTTGTTCGGGTCGGGCGGGGGTGGCTTCGAGGGTGGCGAGTCGTGCGTCAAGGGCGTCCGCGTCGCGCTGCCACAAGGCTGCCGCGCTCTTGGACTTGTGTGTGCCCTGCCGGGCGTTGTGCCGTTCCAGTTCGGCGAGCGTGGCAGCGATCTCGGGTCCGGGGTCGTAACCGGGGGTCACGATCGTGCGCCGGTACTCGATCGAGCCGACCAGCCGAAGGAACTCACGTTCGACGTACTTCTCGATCCGTTCCGCCCGGACCATTGCGCGGTGTGCGCACACGGTGCCGCGGGAGTGGGGGTTGCAGAAGTACGTAGGTAGGCGTCCGGTGTTCCCCTTGTTGAGGTACATCCGTCCGTCACAGTCGGCGCAGTGGATCACGCGCAGGAGAACGGCGGTCGTGTCGCTGCGGACGGCAGCGGTCGTCTTGGTCCGGGTGCGACTGTCGAGTACGGCGCCGATCGCGTCGTACTCCTCCCGGGTAACCAGCGGCTTCGCGGTGAACATGATCGGGGCGCCGGATGCGTCGCGGACGGGCTCGCCCTTGTGCTGCTTCCACCCCAACAGGGTGGTCGACCGAAGGATGACGCTGATGGTGTGCGGGGTCCACTGGAACCGGTCGACTTTGCGTGAGGGGCTGGTCTTGGGTCCGCCGGTGCGTCCGCCGGTCGGCCGCCCCGCCTTGATCGCGCAGTGGTCGCGCCACGTCGGCTGCTTGTCCTGGTTGAGCCCGTGGGCAATGACCGCCAACGGCTTGCCGTCCAACAGTTCCCGGATGATCCGTTCGAGGATCTCGACCCCGTACGGGTCGGGTACGAGGGTGAAGCCCGATCCGCCGTGCTCTGCGGGCATGGGCACGCTCATGTACCCGAACGGGGGCTGACCGCCCGGCCACCGGTAGGTCATGGTCCGCATGGCGGCTTGCGCCCCGGCGACGCGTTCCCGGATGGAGGTTGCTTCGACCTGAGCCGCGAACGCGAACATGGTCATCATGAGTTCGCTGACCGGGTCGAGCGGGTTCCGGAAATCGAAGATCAACCGGCCGGTTCCGCCGATGCCCTCGGCGAACACGAGCATGATGCGGTGCTCTTTCGCCCACGCGGCGAGATCCCGCATGTCTGCCATGGAGCGAATCGCACGGTCGAAGCGCCAGAACACCAGCGCGGTGAACTCGGCGGGCTTGCGCAGCCACTCGCCAAGCTCGGGACGGTCGAACGGGCCGATCTTCGACGCGCTGACGTCAAGGTCGTACGCGATCCGGTCGCCGAGGTCGATGCCGAGTGCTGCCGCCGCACCCTGGCAGGCTTCGAGCTGTCGGGCGGGGCTGGTGGTTTCGTCTGTCAGTACGGATAGGCGGATCGCGGCCACGCCGCGAAGTAGAAGGGTCTCCATGCTCGGTGTAGGGACCTGTGATGTCCTTGACGCGCTGACCTGCGACGATGCCGTGACCACGGGAGTCTCCTAGATGTACTAGTGACTCTCGTTCGGTGGACGGGCTGATTTGGGGGGCGGATGGGTTGGCCTGGTGGCTCGGGGTGGGTGTCTCCAGGCGCCGGGCGGGCTGAGTGGGGCCCGGGTTGGGTGTCTTCGAGCGTTGGCGGGCTGGTTGGGCTTGGGCGGGGGATCAGGTGATGGTCAGGGCCTGGGCGACGCGGGCGGCGAGGGCGGCGTTGTTGAGGATGAGGGCGATGTTGGCGGTCAGGCTGCTGCCGGCGGTTTCGCGGTGGAAGAAGTCGAGGAGGAACGGGGTGACCGCCTTGCCGCTGATGCCCTTGTCGGCCAGCGCGGTCAGTGCCCGGTTCAGTACCCGGTCGTGCAACTGCGGGTCCAACTGGTCGGCCTGCGGCACCGGATTCGCCACCACGACGGCGTTTCGTCCCAGCCCGAGCGCCTCGTGCGCACGCACGACGTCGGCCACCTCGTCCGCGGTGTCCACCCGCCACTCCAGCCGATGGCCGGAGTCGACCAGGTAGAACCCCGGGAACGCGTGGGTGCCGAAGCCGATCACCGGGACGTTGAGCGACTCCAGGCGCTCCAACGTCGCACCGACGTCCAGGATGGACTTGACCCCCGAGCACACCACGACGAGCCCGCACCGGGTCAGCGCGACCAGGTCGGCCGATTCGTCCCAGCTCTCCCGCGCCTCGCGATGCACCCCGCCCAGACCGCCGGTGGCGAACACCCTGATGCCCGCCTGGTGGGCCAGGTGTGCGGTCGCGCCCACGGTGGTCGCGGCGTGCCCGCCCCGGGCGGCGACCAGCGCCAGATCACGCATACCGGCCTTGAGCACGTCCGGACACGTGGCGACGAATTCGAGCGTCTCGGCGTCCAGCCCGATCGACGGGCGGCCGTGCACGACCGCGATCGTCGCCGGGACCGCACCCGCGGCCCGGACCCGGTTCTCGATCTCGCGCGCGATCCGCAGGTTGTCCGGGCGCGGCAGCCCGTGCGCGATGATCGTGCTCTCCAGGGCGACCACCGGCCGGCCCGCGGCGAGTGCGTCCGCGACCTCCGGCAGGATCCGCAAGCCGCTCACCGGTAGGACGCTACCGGGCGCGAGCGGCAGCGGCACCGCATACGCGCCGGGACGCGGCGGTTCGGCCTCGCCCCGGCGCTCGGATACTCCGATGATCATGGCAATCCGCCGTCCCGTCGCGACCCGCGTTCAGCGCCGCGGCTGGTACAGCACGGCGGACCAGCCGTCCGGCCCGGTCACCCGGACCCGCACCTCGTGCGGCCCCTCGACCGACTCGCCCACGGTGAACCCGCCCTCGCGCAGCGGCACCAGGGCCGCGCCGAGGTCGGCGACCTTGACCATGACCGACGCCGACTCACCCTCGCGGTCGGTGCCGGCCAGCGCCAGCCGGCCGCCGTTCACGTCGAACTGCGCCCAGCGCTCACCGTCGACGAAGGTCGGTTCCGCACCGAGTACCGCGGTCATGAACCGCACCGCCGCGGCCATGTCGGCGACGGGGAAAGCGGCGGACAGGCCCTGAGCGGACATGGGTTACCTCCTGCGGCGAGACCGGGCACGGTATCTGATGGTCTATCAGGCGCAGCGGACACCCATCGAGTCGGGGCGCCTCGAACACGCCGGCGGTGCGCCGTAGGGGTTAGCCTCGCAAACGTGGAGCCCACCGACACCGCAGATCCGCCACCGAAGCCCCCCGAGCACTGGGAGGCCGACGTCGTGCTGCGCGACGGCGCCACCGCCCACGTGCGACCTGTCGGGCCGGACGACGCCGGCCGGCTGGTCGACTTCTACGCGCGCGTGTCGGCCGAGTCGAAGTATCTGCGCTTCTTCACGCCCTACCCCCGACTGTCCGACCGCGACGTCCGACACTTCACCACGCACGACTGGGTGGACCGGGTGGGCCTGGGCCTGTTCGTCGGCGACGAGATGGTCGCGATCGTGCGCTACGACCGGATCGGCCCGGACGGGCGCGCGGTGCGCACCGGCCCGCAGGGCCGCTCCTCCACCGCCGAGGTGGCGTTCTTGGTTCAGGACGACCAACAGGGCCGCGGCGTCGCGTCGGTGCTGCTCGAACACATCGCCGCGGTCGCCCGTGAGCGCGGCATCCGACGCTTCGTGGCCGACGTACTGCCCTCGAACCGCCGGATGGTCATGGTGTTCACCGAGGCCGGCTACACCCAACAGTCCGCCTTCGAGGACGGCGTGGTCCGGCTCACCCTGGAACTCGCGCCCACCGAGACCTCGCTCGGCGTCATGCTCGGGCGCGAACATCGGGCCGAGTCGCGCTCGATCGCCCGCCTGCTCACCCCGCGCTCGGTCGCGGTGATCGGCGCGAGCCGGCACGAGGGCACGGTCGGCCACACACTCCTGACCAACCTGCGGGCGGGCGAGTTCACCGGCGACCTGTACGCGGTCAACCCGAAGGCGGGCAGCGAGCCGATCGACGGCGTACCGACCCATGCCTCGGTCCTGGACATCCCGGGGGAAGTGGACCTGGCGCTGGTGGCGGTGCCCGCGGATGCGGTGCGCCAGGTGGTCGAACAGTGCGGACGCAAGGGCGTACACGGTCTGGTCGTGGTGTCCTCCGGCTTCGCCGAGACCGGTCCCGAGGGCCGCGAACGGCAGCGGCGCCTGGTCCGCGCCGCACGCCGGCGCGGGATGCGGGTGATCGGACCGAACTGCCTGGGCGTGCTCAACACGGACCCCGATCTGCTGGTCAACGCGAGTCTGTCGCCCCGGATGCCGCGCCGCGGCCGGGTGGGCATGTTCGCCCAGTCGGGCGCGCTGGGCATCGCCATCCTGGAGTCCACCGTGAGCCGGGGCATCGGGCTCTCCACGTTCGTGTCGGCGGGCAACCGCGCCGACGTCTCCGGCAACGACCTGTTGCAGTACTGGGAGGACGACCCGGCCACCGACGTGGTGCTGCTGCACCTGGAATCGATCGGCAATCCGCGCAAATTCACCCGGCTCGCCCGACGGGTCTCCCGAGCCAAGCCGGTGGTCGCGGTCAAGTCCGGGCGGCACACCCAGGGCGTCCCGCTCGGGCACGTCACCCGCACGCTGACCCTGCCCGACTCGGCGGTCGACGCACTCTTCCGGCAGGCGGGCGTGATCCGCGTGCCCACCGTCGCCGAACTCTTCGACGTGGGCCAACTGCTCGCCTACCAGCCGCTGCCCGCCGGCGACCGGATCGCGATCATCGGCAACTCGGACTCGCTGGGCCTGCTCACCCAGGACGCGTGCGCCAGTGCCGGCCTGAAACCGCGGCGCCCGGTCGACCTGACCACCTCCGCGACCGCCGACGACTTCCGCGACGCGCTCGCCGAAGCACTGGCCTCCACCGAGACGGACGCGGTGATCACCGTGTTCATCCCGCCGCTGACCACCTCCGGCGATGCGGTGGCGAGCGCGATCGCCGAGATGGCCGGACACGCGGCACAGATCGGCAAGCCGCTGCTGACCACCTACCTCGCGCACGAGGGGTTGCCCACGCAACTGCGCCGACTGGACGCGGACGGCGTGCCCGCGCTCGGCTCGGTGCCCTCCTACCCGGCCCCGGAGAACGCGGTCCGCGCGCTCGCCGAAGTGGTGCGCTACGCCGCGTGGCGCCGGCGGCCCACGGGCTCGGTGCCCGATCATCCCGAGGTGCGTACCGATCAGGCCCGCGCGCTGGTCCGGGCCCGACTCGGTGCGGCGGACGCGGTGGGCCTGTCTCCGGCGGACGCCGCCGACCTGCTGGACTGCTACGGCATCAGGCTGCTGCCCGCAGTGCGGGTGGACAGCGAGGACGCGGCGATCCGCGCGGCGACCGAACTGGGCTATCCGGTCGCACTCAAGACGATCGCCGAACACCTGCGACACCGGGTGGACGTGGACGGGGTGCGCCTGGACATCGGTGCGGAGGCCGGGCTGCGCCGGGTGTTCCGGGAGATGACCACCCGCCTGGGCGGCCCGGACCAGGCCCGACTGGTCGTGCAGCCGATGGCGCCGCACGGGATCGCGACCGTGCTCGGGCTGACCTACGACGAATCGTTCGGCGCGGTGCTCTCGTTCGGCCTGGCCGGCCCCGCCACCGAGCTCTTGGGCGACGTGGCCCACCGGCTGGTGCCGGCCACCGACCAGGATGTGGCGGATCTGGTCCGCGAGGTCGGGGCGGCGCCGATGTTGTTCGGCTACCGCGGGGCACGGCCGGTGGACGTGCCGGCGCTGGAGGACGTCCTGCTGCGGCTGTCCCGACTGGCCGACGACCTGCCGCAGGTGACGTCCGTCGCACTGAATCCGGTGGTGGTGGCGGCCGAGGGCGCGCACGTGCTGGGCGCGCAGATCCGCCTGTCCCGTCCGCCGGCCCGCACCGACCTGGGCCCGCGGTCCCTGTCCCGACCGTAGCCGGCCGTCGCGCCGGCAACACCCCGGGCGCGTGTGCGGTGCAGACATACCGGCCCACCCCGGTGCGCGGGTCGACGCAGACCGGGCACGGGCACACATGCGGAACCGCCGCCGTACTCAGATGCCACCCCGAGCTGTGGCACCTACGTACGGCGGCGATCCCAGGCCGGATCCGCTCCGCGGCATGCCCCTCCGCGCCTACCCTCCACATGGCTGCGCATTTCATGCCGTTCGACGCTGTCCCGACCGAGCCGCCCCGCGCCGGTCGTTTCCCCGAGTGTCCCCGGCGGTGAGGCGGTCACTCGTTCCCCCGCCCGGGGGCACGAGTGATGCGAGAGATCCACCGGTGCCACCGTGTCGACGGCGCGTCCCTGTTGCCCCGGTCGGGCCTCTCGAGAGATCAGTCAACTCCGCCGAGCCGTCCACCGGGAGGGCGCACGGAAGGCGCACGGTGGCGATCCGTAGAGGTCGTACCCACAGTGCGCATCCATCTCACCCGTTCGGTCCTGTCATTACGTCGACAAACCGTCACCGTTTCGCAACGGTACGTGCGCAACCCGACCTTCGCACGGGGCAGATGGCGCACGTGTGCCCTCGGAGGTGCCAGGATGGGGGTATGGCTAAGACCACCACCTCGACCCAGGGGCTGCGCACGGCCATCGAGCGCAGCGGTTACTACCCGAGCCTCGTTGCCGACGCGGTCGATTCCACGATCGGCACCGAGCCGGTCGACGCTTTCCTGGTGCACCAGGAGACCACGTTCGATTCCAATGAGGTCCGCCGCCACATCACCGTTCTGGTGCTCACGCCAGGCCGTTTTCTGGTCAGCCACACCGATGAACACGCGCCGGACGACACCTCGCCCACTCCGTACGCGACGACGTCCACCGAGACGGTGCGGATCGACCGCCTGGAGTCGGTCGTGGTCAGTCGCGTCGTGGGCAACCCCGCCGAGTACGTCCAAGGGGCCCCGCCGCGCGAAGCCGTGCTCACCATCGGGTGGGGTGCGGTCGGCCGGATCGACCTCGAACCGGCCGGTTGCGCCGACCCGAACTGTGAGGTCGACCACGGCTACACCGGTTCGCTGACCGCCGACGATCTCTCGCTGCGGGTCAGTGAAGCCGCCGACGGCCCCGAAGCGGTCGAGCGCACGCTCACGTTCGCCCGCGCGCTGTCCGAGGCAGTGGCCGGCATCAACCAGTGAGTGCTTCCGTCTGGCTCGACGAACAACCCCCGGTCCCGTTGCCTCGCTACGGGACCGGGGCGCTGTCCGACCTGTTGCCCTCCATAGCCGCCTCCCTCGGCATGCCGGGGGAGGTGAACACACTCGGCCTCGCGCCCGCGCGCGCCGCGTGCGTGTTCCTGATCGACGGCCTGGGCTGGGACCTGCTGCGGGCACACCCGGTCGAGGCGCCGTATCTGCACTCGCTCCTGGCCACCTCGTTCGCCGGCAGCGGCCGGCCGCTGACGGCCGGCTTCCCGGCGACCACCGCGACCAGCCTCGCGTCGTTCGGCACCGGGCTCACCCCGGGTGTGCACGGACTGGTCGGCTACTCCGTGGCGGTGCCGGGCGAGAACCGCCTGATGAACCAGCTGCGTTGGGTCGACGACATCCGCCCGCGGGACTGGCAGCCGTACCCGAGCCTGCTGGAGCGGGCCGCCGCTGCCGGGATCACCGTCGCGCAGGTCAACGACGTGATCTTCGAGCACACCCCGCTGACCAGGGCGGTGCTCGGCGGTGGTCGCTACGTCGGCGCCGAGTTCGGCGAACCCAGGGTCAAGGGCGTGCACCGGCAACTCGCCCAACCGGGCCCCGTGCTCGTGTACACCTACGCCAGCGAACTCGACCGCTGCGGCCACGGCATGGGCGTCGACTCGCCCGAGTGGCGCGCCGAACTGCGGCGGATCGACGGTGTCGTGCGGGCGATGGCCGAGGGCCTGCCCGCGGATTCGGTCCTGTACGTGACCGCCGACCACGGCATGGTCGACGTGGCCCCCGAGCAGCGCGTCGACGTGGACACCGACCCCGGTCTGTCCGCGGGCGTCGCCCTCCTGGGCGGCGAGTCCCGGGCCCGTCACGTCTATACGCGTCCGGGCGCGACCAAGGACGTGCACGCGATCTGGGACGACATGCTGGGCGACCAGATGTGGGTGCTCACCCGCGACGAGGCGATCGAATCGGGCTGGTTCGGGCCGACCGTCGAAGACCGGGTGCGTGCGCGCGTCGGCGACATCGTCGCGGCGGCCTTCGGCGACATCGCCGTGGTGGCCTCCCGCCGCGAACCGGGCGAATCGCGACTCACCGGCGTGCATGGGTCGATGACCTCGGCCGAACAACTGGTGCCACTGCTCGAAGTCAGAGCCTAGTGCCGTGGCACCAGCGGTGGTTTGTCGACGGCGGCTCCGAGTAGCGGTATGCCGTGCAGTGGCAGTATTCGTGGGCCCGTTCGGGGTGTGCCGTGACCGCTCGTGTGCCGTGTCCTCCGGCGCCGGGGCCGTTGGAGGGGGATGCGGCCCGGTTCGACGACCTGTTCGGGACGCTCGCGCAGCGGCGGGGGTTCCGGGAGTACCTGGTCGGGTTGTTGGCGCCGCGGGACCGGAACAAGACGCTGACCTTACCGGAAACGTGCATTGGGCGACGGCGCATGCCAACCGGTGAACGATGTCGAAAAGCCGTGTGCGGGAGAACCGCATGCACGGTTTGAAGCAGTGGGGACTGGAAACGGAGCATCAGTCACCGCGCCAGTCCCAGACCCTACCTCAGCGAGTGAACTCAATAAGTTTCTGATCAATATAATCGCCGACGAATTTACTCACGTCTGGGATACCGCACACCCCTCGAGGTTCTGCGGGACTATAAGGCAGTCGGACTCGCGGCATGGAAAACACAAGCCAAAGCGTCCGGAAAACACTGAACCCCTCATTCAGCTTGTCCCCCCAGGCTACGGCCTACCTGCTCGGCCGTTCTAGCCCCCTTGCGGCCTCCCGAGGCTCCACTAGCATCAATGCACCCGGAGCCAAACCCCACGACGGTTGAAGCACGCTCCGCCCCATGATAACACTACGTCAAGTCGCCTCCGCTGAGATGCAAGCCGATTCGAAGCGATCTTGGACGGTAGTGAACCGGAGCGATTTGACGCACAGTCGGCCGGACTTGCGCGGAGATCTGGATCACCGATCAGCCTGCGCCCGGAGAACGTACCGAACGCTGGGGCGCCTCGCGTGGGACATCAGCAACAGTGCACCGGAATCAACAGCCAACGTCCTCTCCTCGGCGCTCTCGATCGAACTCGGCTCACCGATCGGGGGAGGTAAAAATCAACATGGCGCATGTTCGGCCACACTCAAGATTGTGTCAAATCCCTATAAGTGGATTTCCGGCTTCCACTTCCGGAGCCTTGCTTGACGGGCAGAGCGCCATAGCGATGGAAGTCAAGCCGCTCCAGTAGCTTGCCCAACATTCGCCCCTCGTGTAAGTGTCTGAGCAAACGCGGCCAGTGAGGCGGCTGAAGTAGGATCAAGGAACCTGGCTGGTTGACGTTCCGGAGGTATTGAGCTTTTGACGGTGGGGCGTCCTGGGAAGACCCTGGACCCTCATTTCGCGTTGGTCATTGGGAATTCTATGGGGGACCCGATGTCGTCAAACGAGGCACCATGGAGCATGCGGCCCCGTCCAATTGGCCGACCGAAGGTACTCCAGCCACGTGCATCGGCACGCTGGAAAAGCCGGCACAACAAGGGCCTACGGAAATCGACGCCGGTTAGGGCCATCGGGCCTGACAGGCTGGACGGCGTCCGCAAGGCAACCGCGCTGGAACGGCATACAGGGCTGCGTCGGCCGGCCGCCGACGAACCGTGCCCTCGGTCTCAATCCGGCAGGGCGAGGTCTGGCGCTGCGGAAACAGTTCGCGAGAATCAAGCGTTTTACTCACTGGAGGAGCAGATTCTCGCTTCCCGCCTCATGGTATCTGACGGCCTGCCAGGTAGTCCGACCTATCGTTGTTGAACATTGGCGCGATCGGGAAAGGTTTACAGCCCTATGCTCAAGGCGTTCGAGTTGGATCCCGCAACCGAGTCCGTCTATCTCGCAATCATATCCAAACCGGGCAGTGATATCTCCGCCTTGGCCGCGGAACTCGGCTACCCCGAGAACACGGTACGCGCAGCCATCGGCGATCTCGCCGAGGTGAGCCTGCTGCGCCCGTGCTCGGAGACCCCCGGCGAACTGCGCGCGGTGAGCCCCGACATCGCCTTGGAGGCCCTACTTGCCAGCCAGGAGGCAGAACTCGCACGTAGACAGGCAGAAATTGCCAAGAGCCGCGCGGTGATCGCCATGTCCGCAGCGGAGGGCAGCCGCCACCGCAGGGTCGGCGTTGAGATCGAGCAGATAGACGGCATCGACGAGATCCGGGACCGGCTGCAGGTACTCGCCCGCCAGTCCCGCGACGAAGTGCTGGCGCTCATGCCGGGCGGCGGGCAGAGCGAAGCCAACTTGGCCGCCAGCAAGGCCATCGACGAAGAGTTGCTTGAGCGAGGCGTGGGTATCCTCACCCTCTACCTCGACAGCATGCGCAACCACCCGCTGACTGCCGGATACGCCCGCTGGATGACCGAACTCGGCGGTGAGGTACGGACGTTGCCGACGCTCCCAATCAGAATGATCGTGTTCGACCGCGAACTCGCACTCATCCCTACCGACCCCGACAACACTGGCAAAGGAGTACTTCTAACCCGGGACAGAGGCACCGTGACGGCACTGACCGCCCTCTTCGACCATCTGTGGTCTGCCGCCCAGCCCTTCGGAGCCCCGGTCAGGAAGGGCGACGACGGACTAACGGGGCAGGAACGCGATCTGCTCCGGCTACTGGCCGCCGGCTACACCGATCTGATCGTCGCCCGGGAACTGGGGGTATCGCCACGGACCGCACGGCGGATCACTGCGGATCTGATGGAACGGCTGAGCGCACGGAGCCGGTTCCAGGCGGGAGCCCGTGCCGCCGAGCGAGGCTGGCTATCGCCCTCACACTGAGCCGACCGGCCTCGCGCCGCGCCCCGGGCTGCCCCTCCCGGAGTCGTCGCCGTTCGCAGACACCAGGGCATGGGGTCCGGGCATGGGAAACAGCAGGAACCGGGGCGTTCCCCCCGATGTGTCCTACCGCCAGTACAAGGGGGTTCTCCGTACTGGCTCTCCTCCTCGGGCTATCCGTCCGATCGTTGAGCCGGCTATCGGGCAGGCTGGTGACTAGGTGTATTCACCCGTGAGGTTGGTGACGCGGCTGGCGGGTGGGTGGCCCTTGAGCGCGGTGTGTCCGCGGTGGTGATTGTAGGAGTGCAGCCAGGCGGGGTAGGCGTCACGTCGTTCGGTCTCGGATCGGTAGGGCCTGGCATAGGCCCATTCGTCGAGGAGGGTGCGGTTGAACCGCTCGACCTTCCCATTGGTCCGGGGCCGATACGGACGCGTTCGCTTGTGTGAAATGCCCTGATCCGCAAGGGAGTTGCGCCAGTCGTGTGACCTGTAGTAGGAGCCGTTGTCGGTCAGGACGCGCCGCACCGTGACGCCGCACTCGGCGAAGAAGGCGTGCGCACGTGACCGGAATCCGACTGCGGTCTCCTTCTTCTCGTCGGCCAGGATCTCGCTGTAGGCGAGGCGGGAGTGGTCGTCGACGGCGTTGTGGAGGTAGGCGTATCCGACCTTGGCTCGGTTCTTGCGTCCGGCGGCGCGGCCGAGGGTTTTGTGGCCGCCGCCGTCGGGGACGTTGCCGAGCTTCTTGATGTCGACGTGGACCAGGTCGCCCGGTGCCGCGTGCTCGTAGCGACGGACCACCCGGCCGGTCGCCCGGTCCAGGTGAGTGAGGCGGGCGAGGCGGTAGCGGGTGAGGACGCGGTGCACGGTCGCAGGGTTCAGGCCCAACAGGTAGGCGATGCGAGCCGGTCCCCAGCGGCGCAGGACACGGACCTTGATGATCCGGCGCTCGGTGCGGGTCGGGGTCCGGCGCGGGCTGTGGTGCGGCCGCGAGGAGCGGTCGGCCATGCCGGCCTCGCCCGATTCGCGGTAGCGGGCGGCCCATCGGGCGGCGGTGGTGACCGATACCTGGAAGCGTTCCGCGGCTCGCCGCAGGGGCCATCGGTCGTCGACGACGCAGCGGGCCAGGCGCAGGCGTCCGGTCTCGGTCAAGGGTGCATTACGGTGGGGCATGAGGGCCTTTTGATCGTTCGAGTGTTGACGTCGCAATCCACACCGAACCCGAAAGGCCCTCACTCGTTCAAGATCACCCCACCGTGCGATCCGTCACCAACCTCCGTGGGCAATACAACTAGGCCCGGGTACGGGACACAGAACTGCGAAACCAGGCCGGCTGGGACAAGGATGCTGCTCGGGAGGACGTCCGCTGCCTCGCGGTGCAGCATCCTGGCTCACAGGACGGCATGTTGATCTCGATGAGAGTGCCGCCCGGGCTCATGTCATGCCCCACCTCGTCGGTGGGTCGGTAGGTCGGACGCGGTGCGGCAGAGTCCTCACTGCAATAGGACGTGCCGCCTCCTCAGGGTTCCTACCAAGAAGTAGCCCACATCGGACCACGCTTGAATCTCGTTCTCGCGCTTCATGAATCCGTGCCCCTCGTCCCCGTACACGTCGTAGCGCACGTCCAGGCCCCGCGAACGTAGGCCTGCCACAATCTGGTCGCTCTCCGCCCTGGCGACCCGTCTGTCCTGAGCCCCCTGGAGCACGAACAACGGTGCCACGACCCGGTCGATGTGCGTCATCGGCGACTGCGCCGCGAGTAGCTCAGCGTCCGTGTCGGGGTCGCCAAGCCAGCGTGTCATCAGCGGCCGCCACGTGGCCGGCGCGGACCGGGCGAAGGTGATCAGGTCGGACGGCCCCATCACGGATACGCCGGCAGCCCAGTACTGCGGCAGCCGCGACAGGCACGACAGGGCGGCGAAGCCGCCGAAGGATCCCCCGAACACCGCAATCCGCTCGGGGTCCACCCATGTCTCGCCGCGCAGGTAGCGCGCAGCCTGTTCCAGGTCGCCCAGTGCGCCGCCGCCCCAATCCCGATGGATCAGCTTCTGATAGGCCGTCCCGTAGCCGGTGGAGCCGCGGACGTTGGGCGCCAGCACAGCGATCCCGTTGGCGAGCAGATACTGGTACAGGCCCGCGTATCGGTAGATCGGTCGTTCCTGCTCTTCCGGACCGCCGTGCACGGAGAGCACCACGGGGAACGGACCCTCGCCCCTGGGGCGGTACACGTAGGCGGGGATGGCCCGCCCGTCGTGCGTGGGGTAGCGGACCAGCTCGGGCGCAACCAGGTCGGCCCGTGTCCGGGCCGCCGCCGGCCGGTTGTCGGTGAGGAAACGGAATTCCGACGAGCGGAGGTCCGCAGTGCACAACTCGGTGGGCCGGGTCGCGGTGTCCAGCAGGAAGGCGAGGGACCGCCCGTCCGGGGAAATGGCCAGGCAGCTGACCTGCCCAATCGGGACGGCTGGTGTCGGCGACTCGACACCGTCGCGGCAAGCCCGGATTACTGATGATCCGTCAACGTTGACGACCCATGCAACGGATCGCCCGTCTGCGGAAACAACTGCGCATTCGACGTCCCACTCCTCGTCTGAGTGCTGCTCGACAGTGCCGAGTTCGAGGTCGCTCAGAAGCAGCGCCATGTGGTCACGGCCGGCGTCGCTGATCTCGTGGATCCGGGTGGCCCTTCCCAGCCAGCCGCCGGGCCGGTGCTGTTCCTCGCCGGTGTGTGCGGTGAGGCACTCCAGCGGGCCGTCGAACCGATCCGTCCCCAGCCGGTACAGATCGCTGTCCACCGTTGTGTGCTCGCCGAACACCAGCAGGGTGGCGCCGTCAGGCGAGAAGGCAACCGGTTCAAGCACGAGTTGCGGCACAGCCTTGAAGCGCCGGGTGTCGCCGGAGGCGAGGTTGAGCAGGATGAGGTCTTGGTCCAGCGGGTCGCGGTCGTTGGCCGCGTAGGCGATGGTTGATCCATCGGGCGAGAACGGGGCCCGCGCGAGCAGGTGGTCCGCGTCCGGTGCCGCGGTCAGCGCGTGCGGCTCGCCGCCGTCCGCAGGCACTGTGTACACCTGGCGGAGTTCCCCGCCTCGGTGGTCGGCGCTGAACACCAGCGACTTGCCGTCCGGGGCGAATGCGAGCTGCCGGACGGCTCGGTCCGTGAAGCGCGTCAGCTGTCGGGGCCTTCCTCCAGCGATCGGATGCAGCCAGAGGTTGTACTGCCCTGAGAAGTTGCTGGCGCATGCGACAGTCGTGCCGTCCGGTGAGAACACGAGCGACGGCTGATAGCGGCAGACCGGCACGAAGGAATGAAAATCGGTCACTGGGTACCCTCCTGCTCAAACCTTTGGTTCACGGACTGGTCCGCCCAACTGTGCGCTGTGGAAGGCCAGCGTGTCGGCGCAGAGTTCGACCGCCAGGGACAGTGCCCTTGCGCCGTGCCCGACGCCGTGCTCGCGGCGCAGCAGTACAGGGTTGTTGCCGGCGGTGGCGTGCTGCAGTGCGGCGGCGAGCTTGCGAGCGTGCAGCGGATCGACCCGGGTGTCCTCCTCGAACACCGTGAAGAGCACCGCCGGGTACTCCTCGCCTTCGCGGACGTTGTGATAGGGCGAGTACGAGAGCAACCAGTCGAACTGATCGGGGTCGCAGGCCGTCCCGTACTCCATCGCCCAGGTCGCGCCGAGCCCGAAGCGCTCGTATCTGGCCATGTCGAGCAGTGGGGCGGAGCACACCACTGAGCGGTACTTCTCCGGATGCTGGGTGAGTGCGACGCCGACCAGCAGGCCTCCGTTGGAGCCGCCGTGGATGCCGAGTTGGTCAGGCGTGGTCCAGCCGTGTTCAACGAGCCAGTCGGCCGCGGCGTGGAAGTCGTCGTAGACGTTCTGTTTGTGCTCCAGCATTCCCTCGCGGTGCCATTGCTCCCCCTCCTCACCGCCGCCTCGCAGATTGGCAACGGCGTAGATACCTCCGGCCTCGACCCAGGCGAGCATCGGGGCGGCGTAGGAGGGGGTGAGGCAGACGCCAAAGCCGCCGTAGCCGTTGAGGATGGCCGGTCTCGGTGCGATGGGTTCGCTTGCGGTGCCGATCGCGTTGGCGGGAGCGATGACGAACATCCGCACCATCGTGCCGTCCGCCGACCCATAGCTGACCTGACGTGTAGTGACCGCCGGCACCCGGACCAGCCCCGGGGCCGAGGCATGACGCCGGACCTGGCCGGTGCGGCCGTCGTAGACGTACACCCCGCGGGGCGTGGTGAAATCGGTAAAGCTGAACCAGGCTTCGTGGCCGCCCTCCGGCCGGGTACTCAGCGAGTCCACCGAGCCGAGGCCGGGCATCGGGATGGTGTCCAGCGGGACTCCTGTGGCGAGGTCGTGCACCGTGATCTCTCCCACGGCGTGCCTGGTCCACCGGACCAGTAAAAAGGGCCGAGTCATGAGCGCGCCATCGAGGATCGCGTAGTCCTCCAGTACCGCCTCCGGGTCCTGCGGCACGAGGTCCTGCCAGGACTCGTACGAGAGGTCGGCAGTCGTGGCCACGCACAGCCGCCCCCGTGGGGCCTGCCGGTCGGTGCTGAGGTAGACGCGGTCGGCAAAAGCGGTAGAGGGCCGGCCGAAGCGCACGAGGGTCTGGGCATCGACTCCCTCCTGAACGGCCCGGAACCGGGGGCGCTCCAGTGGCTCGGCTGCCTCGTGCGGCCGGAGGTCCGCGATCCACACGTCATTGCACGGCGCGGTGCCGGTGGAGACGCCTACAGTGAGCCAGTGGCCGCCCAGCGAGACTGCCACGTTGTAGTAGTTCCGCTTGTCGAGGCCCTCGCCGAAGACCATGACGTCCTCTGCCGGGTCGGTGCCGATGCGATGGAGCCAGACCCGGCGGTGGTACTGCCGCTCGTCGTCGGGGACGAGGGCCGGGTCGAGCTTGCGGACGTAGTAGAAGGCCCGCTCGCCCGGGAGCCAGGCAACCGTGGAGTAGCGCAGCCGGCCGATCGGGTCGTCCACCGTCTCTCCGGTGTCGACCTTGATCACCCGCAGGGACGCTTCCTCGGTGCCGCCAGTGGACACCTGGTACGCCAGCAGATTCCCCTCCTGCGAGGGCTGGTAGGCATCGAGGGTGGTGCGGCCGGTTGGGTCAAGGGCCATCGGGTCGACGAGTACCCGCTCCGTCCCGTCGGCCTCCGCAGTGAGCAGCACGGCATGCTCCTGCCCTGCCTCGCGGCGAAGGAAGAACTGCCGGCTGCGGCGCCAGCCTGGGGACGAGACCCAGCCGGCCGCCAGTAGATCCTGCGTCAGTTCGCGGAAGCGGCCAAGCTCACCGAGTTGTCCCCGGTGCTCGGCGAACAAGCGGTCCTGGGCCTTGCTCCAGGCCGCCGTCCGGGGGTCTGCCGGGTTCTCCAGCCATCGGTACGGGTCCGCGACCTGGTAGCCGTGGATGGACTCGACCAAGTCAAGCCGCTCGGCCGGCGGATACGTGGGCAGTTGGGGGGGCACCTGCGGCCGCGGCCTGTCCTTTGCGACATGTATCACCCGGCGCGCTGCGGATGGCGCGATCGTCACTCGAATGGCATCCATGTCCGTCCTGCCTGTCATGTCTGGGGCCTGCGTGGGGTCCGATGACGCGGGATCAAACAACCGTTGACGGGTATGGCCAGCGTCGTGCGCGGTAGGGCATCCACCACAGCAGGTCTGCGACGCGGCCCACCAGCCCGTCGGCCTCAAAGTCGGCGACGATGTGCTCGGGGGCTGCGTCCCGTGGCCCGCCGGCCAGGAACAGGTGTATTACAGAGAGCCACGCGGGATCGTCGATGACGGAGCAGCGCAGGGAACCGTAGCGGCGGTCGCGCACCTGGACGAACCCTGGGCCAAGTCGGTAGACGCACTTGCATATATAGAAGGAAGTGGTCCACTGGCTGAGCGCCGCCTCGGCACCGTCGAACCCGCTGAGCGCCGATGGCGGGTACAGGTGGCTCAGCGCGCGCCACCCGTCCACGTCGTCCGCTCCGAGTACGAGACGCCAATCCACCACGGTGCCATAGCTGGTGAGTTCGCGGACCAGGTTCATGATTCGCATCGCCACCACGGCATCCTGACGCCCCGTCAGGTCTACGGGCTCGCGGATCGTGACGCGGCGGGCGCCCTGCGCGTAGGCGTCTGCGGCCTGCTCAGCCGCATCCGCGGCGACTTCGGCCGTGCCTAGTCGCATGCCGGGAAGGTCGAGTACCTCCGGCTCGTGCCCGCGCCACAGGTCCAGGATGAGTGGGGTGGTCTTGAGCGTCATATCTGTTCACCTTCCGCAGGGACTTGGAGAGGTGTTCGCGCCAAGGGGCCGGCTCTCACACGGGGAGCAACTCCTCCGCCTCGGCACCATGGCGCCCAGCGCGGAACACGGCGCGGTCGATGTGTAGGACGTCCTGGTTGCGCGCCTCCACCGCCACCTGGATGTAGTGGCCACTCTCGGTGAAAACCAGTCCCAAGGCGCGCCAGCGTTCCAGTAGGGCGACGATCACGTCCTGATCGACCGAGAGCTTGCGAGCCAATGCCTCGGGGGTGCGCGGTTGGTTGAGCAGTCGGAAGGCAGCCAGCTCCAGTGGATCGGCGAGGGTCAGCACCGTCCAGTCGAACCCGCTTCTGCGGCTTACCAGCACGATCGCGCCGTCGACCTCGCAGAAGGTCAGCTTGCTGTGGGCGTAGGACGCTTTCCACTCCTCGACAGCCGTGTCGAGCACAGCGGCTTCGGCGCTGCCGATCCCCTGGGGCAGTGCGTCGAAGAGGTAGGCCAGGTCGAAGAGCTCGCGCTCCGGGAGGTCGTAGATGAGTGAGTACTGCTTGTCCGGCCGCAGTTCGGCGAAGCCAAGTTCCGGGCGGTCGAAGTAGGGACTGAACCGCTCTATCGCGATGCGGCTTGTCCCGCCTGCCGGATACAGGTGGTGCAGCGCCGGCATCTGCGCGATCTCATCCGGGTAGTCCGCCGCAGTCTCGCCAGGGAAGCCGTAGAGGTAGTTCCATGACACTGTGAGGCCCAGTGTCTCCGCGTCGCGCATCAACCGCACGTTGTGGCAGCCAGTGACGCCCTTGTCCATCAGCTTGAGCACCCGGCTGTTCAGGCTCTCGATGCCCGGCTGTACGTGCAGCAGCCCCGCCTTGGCGAGCACCTCGACCTGCTCGTAGCGCATGTTGGACTTGATCTCGTACTGCACTCGCAGGTCGTAGCCCGACTCGATGATCCTCGGAAGCACCGATTTGACGTATGCCATGTCAAGGATGTTGTCGACCACGAAGATGTCCAGGACCTGGTGACGCTTCACCAGGTCGATCATCTCGTCATAGAAGCGGACCGGGCTCTTGCTGCGGAACTCCATGAACGACCCGTTGAGACCGCAGAATGTGCAGTGGTGTTTCTCCCCCCACCAGCAGCCACGCGCCCCTTCGAGCACCAGCTTGGGCTCCACCCAGTTCTGCGCCACGGACGAGTACAGCCGCTCGAAGTACCCGTCGTAGTCAGGAGATTCGATCTCTGATGGCGGCAGCGGCCGGGTACTCATCGGGTTCGCGACTGGCGTCCCCTCCGTGTCGCGCCAGCACAGACCGGGTACGCCGGCGAAGTCCCGCGCGCCGTCGCGAACCGCCTCGATGAACTGGGGGAATGCCGCCTCGCCCTCGCCTCGGGCGACAAAGTCGACGAAGTCGAAGTTTCGGTGCAGCGCCTCGCCCTGCGCACCGTCGCAGTTCGCCCCGCCGAGGATGGTCACCGTTTTCGGGGACAACAGCTTGACGCGCTTGGCTGCTGCCAGCGATGCGGTGTTCTGCTGGAACGTCGAGGTGAAGCCGACGATGTCCGGAGCGAGTGCGACGACGCGCCGCGCCAGCTCGTCGACGAACTCCGGGACCAGCTCGTGGAGCCGCACGTTGAGTTCTATCTCAGCTGGTTTCATCGACTCCTCGTGGCGCTCACGGAATTCGGAGAGCCGCCACTTCGGGTCGTCGTAGAGTGCCGACGAGAATACCCAGTCACCGCACCCCTGGAAGTAGGTGAACAGGGAGTAGTAGAGGTAGTCCCGCCCGAAGAACTCCATCCGGTCGGTGACCCAGTCGACGAAGTCGAGATTGGCGTGGACAACCTCGACGTCGACCTCGGGAAACACCTTGGCTACTCGGTTCTTAAGGATTCCGAGAGCAAGTGATGGGACGTCTATCGACGCCCATGGCATATTGATCAACACGACGCGCACGGTGTATTCCCTCCAGCTGGCTCATAGAAAGGCCCATGAGTTCGAGCCGCGTTGGAAGCTCCTGGGGCCGCCGCTCAGCGCGACGGCCCCAGGGTGATGCGGATTTCAGCTGACGGAGATGGTGATCGGCGGGTTCTTCTCGTCGTCCTCGCCGCCCAGCGGGTCGTTCTCGATCGTGATCTTCCGTGCCATGGGACTCACACCCTTCGGGATTTCAGCTGACGGAGATGGTGATCGGCGGGTTCTTCTCGTCGTCCTCGCCGCCCAGCGGGTCGTTCTCGACCGTAATCTTCCGTGCCATGGGACTCACACCCTTCGGGATTTCAGCTGACGGAGATGGTGATCGGCGGGTTCTTCTCGTCGTCCTCGCCGCCCAGCGGGT